>JAZGEP010000383.1:0-18517 GCA_036478815.1 Methylococcales bacterium | reverse complement strand
CAAAAACACGCTGAGCAAAAGGGCAAATATTGTATTTGATAATAAATGACTTTATCCAAGTTTTTGTTTGTTTGGTTATTTGCTTGGATCTCATTGGCTCGGTTGATCAAATATTGCTTAGGCAATTTGAAATAAATAACCCACCCATTTTGCGAACAATTTCTTTTTGTCTTCGGTCTTGTTGCGTAGGGCGCATAGCAGGCTATGTAACCGAAGCAACAAGACTTAAGACGGACAAAAAGGCAAGTAAGGTGGGTGGGTTATTGATTGCCAGTTGCCTTACAACAAAGAAGTCGATTCAGTGTTATAACAACGGTCAAGTTAAGGAATAAGGATGAAATAATTAGTGCAGAATGGTGCTGGCTAATTCGTTGAAACAAAAGGTTGTGAGGGGTTGCGAGAAAAGTACGGAGGCCTTGGTTGATACAGAATTTCCAGGAGGCTGTTCTAGAACCAACATATAGATAACCAGCAGACTATAAACAGTAGCAATCATTAATTTATAAACACGCTATGTTGATTATTTGTTCAGACTACTGAGTCGTCGGACAGCGTCTCATCAAGCATGAACATGCTACATTGATTTTATTGGGATAATCTTCAGTCTTTTTCAAAAAATTTAATTTAATTTAAATTTCTGGTCATTTCTCGTTTTCTATATCTGTCAATCCAGACTAAGGGCCTGGAAAACAATAAGTCATCGTTTTTGCGTCCAGATTCTGTTGATCTGATTGAGAAAAACCGCAGGCATAGTACGCTACGTTGAGAATTTTGTAATTAAAAATAGCCTGAAGCTGAGATATAAAATGGTGAGTTATTTATTGACAGACCCTAAACTTTTCGCTTCGTTTTGGCGTTAGGAAAATAAGTGTATCGCTTGCTATACACTTATTTTCCTGTCTTGAGTTCGAACAACTATGTGGTAATTGCTACCTTGGTTTCTTGACGGATACGTTCCTGAATCCAACCCATTGCACGATCAAACAATGGTTGATCCTGTTCTTTCAAGATTTTCAAAGTGCCATCAATTCTGGCTTGATTAAGTTCATCAACAGACTGTATCGCAATTTGCTTACCTGATTCATTCACTAGTAAACATTGGGTACGATCTTCATTGGTCCATGCAATTCGCCCACGTATCAGTTTTTCTTGCTCTGGCTTGTTAATTTCGACGCGCGTTCCCAAACTGAATAACGCTTTCGTCTCGGGACTAATGTTTGCGGCGCGTTTTCTCTGTTTGAAACTCTCTTTCCATTCTTCCGGCATAATTCTGCTCAAGGTGCTTAGGCGGCTTGAGTCACCAGACACGTTAGAGTTAGATCCATCCACTTTAGTGTAATATCCAAGCAGAACCAACTCATGACATTTTTGCAATTTTCCAATTAAAACTTCTTCTTCATCTTCAGTATTGCCTGATAGTTTAAATGCATTTCGCGTATCAGCAACAATTTTGGGTAACTGTTTTTTTAATTGATCGCGTTCTTCAATCGTATGTTTAGGTTCGACACTCCAAATCAAATCATCAGTTAGCTTGATAGCGTACTGCCATTCTTGACTCGACTGACCATTTCTCAGCAAAGTAATCATTAGATAATTACCCCACGATCCCATTAGGATTGATTCCATAATTTTAGGTATTTGAGGATGCTTAATCAGTTGATCAATCACTGTATGGGAAACAATCTCACGTGCTTTTTTGATCTTTTGTTGACCTTTTGCAGCATCAACAGAACGCTTCTGTACAACAGAGTGGCGACGGTTAATTTTTTCCATTGATGCTTTGAAAAGTTCTAACAGTTCCTCAAATAATTCTGCCTCCTTATCAAACCTTTCTAATACGCATTTAATTGTTTCACGAATTTGAGCAATGATATTCAATGTATTTTTATTGTTATCAGCACACAAACTGCCTGCTTGACTTAAGGCATCAAGCAGTAGACGGGCTGGATGATCGATTTCCATGAACATTTGTCGATCCAACAATGCTACTTTCAAATATGGTGTATGCAGATGACACAGCAATGCCTTGATATTGTCTGGTAAATCGTCGTCGTCGAGAATAAATTCAAACAACATACCAACCATATCAATTAAATCAGCATCCGCAGTATCCGGTTGTATTTCGGCAACCTCTTTTGCTATTTGTGTGGTTTGATGCTGTATTTGAGCGCGTGCAGTATCAATAGAAAAATCAGCTGAATCTGCGAGCATAGCCGGATTGACCGATTGCTGCATGGTGCCTATGGTTGATACCAGGTGATCTCGTCTTTGCTGAACCTGCTGACTGGAAATATGCTGAGCTGGAGCAGAGACACCAGCAGCTGATTGAATTTCTCTGCGTTCTGATAATAGAGCCATGATGCCTTGCATGACATCTTGCTGTACTGCATTGCGAATCTTTGATTGTCCAGCAGCTGGTTGATAACCCTGTGTCAGATCTGCCTGTGGCTGTTCAGAAATTTCAGTGTCAGGTATTACATCATCGGCTACGACATCTTCATCGCTGGATTGAGAACCATTTTGTGCTGTAGATTTCACACTGGTGTAGGTTATATTAGGCAGTACACCAGCTTCTACAAGTAATGTATTAAATTGTTTATAAACTGGATCCAGCTTGTTAATGACATGTTGCTGAAAAGCATTTAATAGCGCTTGCTCGCCATGAGACTCGAGTTGGCTTATTTGAATGGCATCTAAAAATGCATAGCAAAGGTGAGACGGGCCAAGCAGGAAACACTTGTCTTGATCATCGACGAGATTGCCGTGATTAATCATTGCCAAACGGCGACCTAATGCATAAAGCTCGTCTGTATAATGATGAGATGCACCAGTAGCAATGGTGGTGATCAGAACAGATATTTCCATTTCCTCATTGTCGATCAGACTTAATGCTTCAATCTGGGATGCAAGATCTGAATCATTATCATCACTATATCCAGAATCAATGGTTTCACCACGAATAAACTGATTAAATGCAAATGTGATGTTATTAGAATAGCGACTGACAATTTGCTCATGGTGTTGCTTAATTGCCCTGATGCTTTCTTCGAGTAAATGCCACTCTTGAAATTTGCCAGAGTCAACGGATTTCTTTTGACTTTCTCTGGGAAATGCTTCCAATATATTGATTGTTAGTTCGGTTAATATTGGAGCAAGTGTGCTACAACAGTGATTCATCAAATCATGAAAATGCGCAGAAATCGGATAGATTTCTTCTGTTTCTGATTGCTTGTATTGATTAATCTGATTGCTTGTCATAAGGTGTTTTGAACCACTGCACTAAATTATTCACGATACGAATGACCGCCATAAATGGCAGTCCTACTCATACAATAATAGTCCAGTACGCTATTTTCGCAGCCACAATAGAATATTATTTGCAAATTTATGTCGATTAATTCACTTGGTATAATCAACAAACTACTGCCAGTTTTTTTAAAAAAGCGCGTTTCTGAAGTTAAAAACAGTGTTAGTTCAGATGAAGACAGTGATGACCACAGAGAACAAAACCCGGCAACACAAACTGACAATACTGAAACAGCAGTTTCTGAGCCAGACAGTTCAGTCCGGCTCTCTAGTCAGGCACTACTGTCTGTGTTTCGCAAATCTGAGTGTTGTACATTAGATGGGTTAAATGAATACGATGATGATTTTACATCGTTTGTGCCATTAGGTAATTTGGTGACACATGAAATGAAACAAGCAGCAGATCAATTAACTAAACGAGCACTACAAGATCCTAATAATGAAAATTCACACACATTGGAAATTGACGAAATAACTGCACAAAACAATTCCGGTGAGAATCTATAGTGATCACAGATGCTACGGTACAATCCGCAATCGATATTTTTCAGCAATCGCCAGTCGAAGCCGAATCAACTGTTGCGTATGAATCTGCTGGAAACGTGCTGATTATTGCCAATTCACTAAAAGTTGAACAACTGCTTGTACAATTATCAGACAACTTACATCCAGCTATTTTGTTCACTGATCAGTGTCGTCCAAAACTGGCTGACACATTACAAAAAGCCAAAATCCCATATCTCAACCAGGTAGAAAATATTGGAATTCAGGGGTTTATGGGACAGTTCCATGTAACAGCTGATTACCAATTTGCTGACAACTCAGAGTCAAGCAAACAGGTAAAAGATAACCAGAATAGTCATAACGAACATGAACCCGGTGAGGGACAATTTCTGTTGATTCATCAACTTACCGAGGTTGTTTTTGATTTGGTTGTGGATTTGCAACCATTACCAGCAATTAATGTTGCTTTACCACCGCCTGGTTATTTTTCGCTAGCCAACCATTCTGAGCAGCTCGACCATGTTTTACAAGATTTGTCAGATTGGATTGGTGTTTTTGATAAGCCTAAATATTATGACTATATAGCACCGCGTTGCGCGCACAGCGCCAACAGTATTATCAGTTGCACCCAGTGTATTGAGCATTGCCCGACGCAAGCGATTGAGTCCCATAATGGCCAGATTGTCGTTGATCCATATTTGTGTCAAGGCTGTGGTGATTGTGCAACAACCTGTCCATCGGGAGCAATGGTTTATCGCTATCCATCTGTTAACCAAATGCAAGATCAATTGCGCAAAGGGCTTGATGCTTATTATCGTGCAGGTGGTGTTAAACCAGTTCTGCTTTTGTATAGTCAGGAAAGCGCCAGTGACTGGCTACAAGATAATAGTCACAAACTACCTGCAGGTACAATTCCCTGTACAGTCGAATCGATTGCAGCCTATGGCTTAGATACCTGGTTGGCAGCGTTGGCATATGGAGCAAGCAGTATTATTTTGCTATCTACAGATGACGACCTTCCTATCAGCATGGTGTTACTTGATCAGCAAATCGCTGTTCTGAACACAATTCTGCAAGGTATTGGCATCACTGCCTGCCCGGTTCAACGTTGTGCGAGTGATCAATTGGACCACATCACGCTGGCGTATATACAACTCAGTGGTCGGGCTACATTTTCCGGGATTGAAGACAAAAGACGGATGATTCGTTTGGCAGTTGAGTTTTTGCAGCAAGGCTATTCCGATCAACCAGCGTTTCAAACATTACCTAAAAACGCCTTGTTTGGTGAGGTCGTAGTAGAGAGCGATCGCTGTACGTTATGTATGTCGTGTGTATCGATTTGTCCACAAGGCGCTCTCTTAAGCGGCGAGAACTTGCCGCAGCTGAAATTTTTGGAACTCAACTGTGTCCAATGTGGACTCTGCGAAAATGCATGTCCTGAATCAGTGATTAGTCTCAATCCACGCTACATCTATGATGATGAGCTGGCACGTACGCCTCGATTGTTACATGAAGATGAAGTCATTGCCTGCGTACACTGCGGAAAACCATTTATTGGTGCGCAAATGTTGGCATCCATGTTTGAAAAGATGGCTGATCACCCGATGTATCAAGGTTCTCAACGTTCATTGCTACAAATGTGCGGTGATTGTCGAGTGATTGCATTACACAGCAAGCAGACTGAAAAAAACTGAATTTGTACGTGAACATGAATAAACCAGCTGAGATTGCCGAAGAGGATCAGTGGCGCGTGCTAACCTATCGCCTGTTGGCGCGATTGCTGGCTGTAACGCCTGATGCATCTGTCATACAAATGTTACAGGCAATCGAAATTCAGGCCGCTGAAACTGCACTAACAAAAGCCTGGTATGCGTTGGCACAAGTGTCAATTGACGCTGATCTGGAACAGCTTGAACAGGAATACAATACCTTGTTCATTGGTTTTACCAGTGGTGAAGTGATCCCTTACGCATCCAGGTATCTGACTGGGTTCTTAATGGAAAAACCACTGGCTAAACTCAGGCAGGATCTGATTCAATCAGGAATCCAGCGACAGCAATCTATTTGTGAACCAGAAGATCACATTGCCGCAGTGTTTGAAGCAATGAGTTTGCTCATTGAATCTGCAGATGACAGCCAATGGAGTTTTCTCAAAAAACATATCATGCCTTGGGCACAGCAATTTTTTAAAGATCTTCAGCATGCACAATCAGCACAATTTTACCGTCCTGTTGGACAATTAGGTCAAGCGTTTGTAGCTTTGGAAGCTACGCTATTATCAATAGAACAGAACTCAGCGTAATCAGTGACTGCTCAGATTGCCCGCTCATGACAAGAGTAAAGCGAAAGCGCACAGTTTACAGGTGTAAATAAGCACTTTCCAGACAGCGCTTGAACAAAATAGGGGGTCATGAACGTGCACGGAATAACTTCGACAACTGACTTGTCTTTTTGTCCGTCTTCTACATTGTAGAAATAGTTGCATAGCTCACTATGCTCCTATCTCTGCGCCTTGAAGACAAACAGCGATTTGACAAAAAAGGCCTACGCCAGTTGTCGAAGTTATTCCGTGTGCGTTCCTAAGCTGAGTGGTTACAATGGAACAAACTATTTAGAAACTATGCGTTACGAAATTATCCCAGTTACACCGTTACAGCTAAATTGCAGTCTGATCTGGAATCAAGACACTAAAATTGGTGCGTTAATCGATCCAGGTGGCGAAGCTAATCGGTTACTGGACGAGATTAACAAACATGCTGTCATTATCGATAAGATACTGGTCACACGTCCTCATGTCGACCATGTCGGCGCTGTGCTTGAATTGGCACAAACGCTGGATGTTCCCATCATCGGACCTCATACCGATGATCAATTCTGGATTGATAATTTACTTGTACAAAGCAAAATGTTTGGAGTCCCTTGTAGTGGAAAGTTCGCACCTCAGCGCTGGCTTGAACAAGGCGATCAAGTTTCCGTAGGCAATCTGCAGTTTGATGTTTATCACTGTCCAGGACACACGCCAGGACATGTGGTGTTTGTAGAAAAAAGGCATAAAATTGCTTTCGTCGGTGATGTATTATTTAAAGGCTCTATTGGTCGAACAGATTTCCCCAAAGGCGACCATGCGACGCTACTTAGCTCAATTAAAACCAGGTTATGGCCATTAGACAACGATATCCAATTTGTTCCTGGTCATGGGCCGATGTCTACAATAGGTGAAGAAAAACGTAATAATCCGTTTGTCGGAGATGTTGTATGAGCAGTGCTTACTCAAACAAAACCTTGTTGTCATCCAACCAGATACAGGAAGTCACTCAACTAGCTTTCCATTACATGCGTCAAGGCGAAACATTGTTGGAACAAAAGGTACCTTTACTGGATATCCATTTTGATTTAAGTGGTCAGATGGCGGGTATGTTTTGTGCGCGCCCTAATCTGCGCTGGATTCGTTTCAACCCATTTTTGTTCGATAAATACTGGCAGGAGAATATGGAGCAAACTGTCCCACATGAAGTCTCTCATTATCTGGTTGACCTTGCTTTCGGTTCAAATCTGGTCAGACCACATGGTAAAGAATGGAAAACAATCATGATTTATCTGGGGGCCAAGCCGGATACCACCCATTGCTTCGATGTTTCGGATATCCCGGTGCGACGGCAACGTCGCTTTCTATATCGTTGCCAGTGTCAAGACCATCAACTCAGTACCACTCGACACTATCGTTTGCTCAGAAATCAGAATGCAAAATATCTTTGTCGTCAATGTGGAGAAGTGATTGCTGAGGTTAAAGATTAAAGAATTAACCGGGTAAATATACAGCGATGATATTTTCATCTTGGTTATGATAAAACCGTTTCACCAAACGCATTATTATTTGACTTTTTTCAAATAAATAAAATTACTTACAGAATATTATTCGGGCAAAACGTGGACTTGTAGCGAAAAAAACCGAGTGCTTCTACAGATCCTATGCAAACACAGTGACCTAAATGGTGGATAATACAACTAAGCCCCCATTTCTCACCAATGCCTAATGAGAAATGCTAGCCAGCCCCCAAGCCATCGCACAGGTTTTCTTATGTCACAGCCAAGACAGCTCTGGCTACTACGCCATGCCAAAGCAGAACCGTTTCAAACAACGGATTATGAAAGATCGTTAGCACAAAAAGGTATCGAACAGGTCAGCAGGATTAGTTTGGCAATGGCAGCATTGCAATCACCAGAGACTATTATCAGTTCACCCGCACTCCGAGCAAAACAAACAACAGAGTTATTATGTCGACAGCTCAACTTAAATATCGATCAAGTACAATGGGATGAACGCATCTATGAGGCACCCACATCACAACTCATCACCGTATTGGAACACATTGCACATAGCAATATCGTTCTACTAACAGGACATAATCCTGGTCTTGAAGGTTTGCTTGCATATTTAACAATCGGACAGGCGACAACAAATTCAGGTTTATCTGACAGCTATACCATTCCGACTGGAACACTGGTGCAACTTAACATGCCTGATAAATGGAAAACACTCGATCCAGGTTGTGCAACACTCGGTGATATTATCTATTCACGTCAGAAAATCTAACACTAATATCATACAAAAATAGGGCATTTCAATGAGCAAGTTAACTCATTTTAATCAAAATGGCGCCGTCCACATGGTCGATGTCGGCACTAAAGACATCACCGAACGCATAGCGATTGCTGAAGGCATCATTAAAATGTTGCCTAAAACACTCGCACTGATCATGGAGGGAGGACATCAAAAAGGTGATGTTTTAGGCATTGCGCGTATCGCAGGCATTATGGCAAGCAAGCGGACTGCAGATCTGATCCCACTGTGTCATCCATTGGCATTGACGCATGTTGACATTCAGCTTGAACCACAACCACAACACAACCACATTCGTTGTCAAACTACAGTCAAAACCTCCGGCAAAACCGGCGTTGAAATTGAAGCTTTGAATGCCACCCAAATTGCGCTACTGACTATCTATGATATGTGTAAAGCGGTTGACCGCGGCATGATTATCACCGCGGTTCAATTACAGGAAAAAGCTGGTGGTAAGTCAGGTCATTGGGTTAGATAAGCAGCGAGAATTTAATAATAGCCTCCTGATTTTACTTGCCTTTTTGGTCCACAGAAGCACTAAGAAAATAGTTACGTAACCTGTGTAAAACCAAAATACTAGTCAAACTTTTAGATGTAATTAACATTCTCGCTTCTAAACATTTTCCTTCTCCTAAAATAGTGTTTTCTCGCAATAATTACAGTGATCTCACACCATGACACTCTGCGACCCCAAGGGGTACGTCTTATCAGTATCATGTTTCGCAGAAATCAGGTTACAATGCTTTTTTAAAAATAACTCTATGGTGTCAATCTTATGAAGATCATTCTATCTAAGCCACGGTTTATTCTTTATCGTACAATTCTTTTCATCAGTTTTACTGTGTTTGGTTTTACTACTCCAAGTTGTGCCAAAGATACAAGCTACGCGCCTGTCAGTATTACAAAATCTTTTTCTGAAACCATGAAAGAGGACATAGAAAACAAGTCCGCTTTAATGAATAAACATATGAAATTGTTAAACGAACGCTATGTCTTATCTGAAAAAATAGATAGTAAAGCGACTATGTCTGGTGGGAAACCTTTACCTGTTGGCCCTACTGTAAAGCTTCAAAATGGGTCAAGCTTTGATGCTTTATCTAAAATGTCTCCTGATGAAATCAAAAAAAATAATAGTTTCCCTTATTTGCCATTGCCACATGTCAGCCCGGATGGTGGTGGTCTTGTCGTTTCCCCAAAACAACTAGAAACACATTCAGAATTGCTTCGCTTCGATATGGAGTTCGATTTGCCTGATGCGTATCTTCCTCAGTTTCCTCCTCCACTTTATCTAATATCACGCCCAGACCTAGGCGATGTATCAGGTGGCGAAGAAATCACCATCAATAATTACTATAGCAAACTCAATGGCATTCTCACTCCTTTTCAACTCGATGGAATGCGTCTGCTGGTAACGCCAGTCGCACAACAACAATTTAATATAACCGATGATCGTAAAGCAGAAATAGCACAAGATGCGATCTCTTGTCTTACCTGTCACACCAATGGTCATACCAGTGGAGTATTTCATTTAAATCCAGATAATCGACCTCAAAATACGCGTTTTCGTATAGACACACCTAGTTTACGCGGAGTTAATATCCAGCACTTTTTTGGTTCAAAACGTGCACTTCGCACACTCGAAGACTTTAGTGAAGTAGAAGCCAAAACCGCTTACTTTGATGGTGATCCGGTTATCGCATTAAAAAAAGGAGCCCGTCGCTTTACACGAGAAGAAATTGCAGCAATGGCTGCCATGCAAAACATGTTTGCATTTCCTCCTGCACCTAAGCTTGGAATAGATGGCAAACTAAACCGTGCAAAAGCAACTGAATCAGAGTTACGTGGCGAGAAAATATTTACTGACTCTTGTGCATCTTGCCATACACCACCCTATTACACTGACAACTCTGCTCACGATTTACAGGTAGAGCGATTCTATGATGGTCGCGCAGAAGGCTTGATAAAAACATTCGCACTAAGAGGTATTAAAGACTCACCTCCATATTTACATGATGGACGATTATTAACTTTAGAAGATACTGTAGAGTTCTTTAACCTTATTCTTGAAACTAATCTTAACCAAGTGCAAAAAACTGACTTAGTTGCCTTTTTACGTACTTTGTAACTAATTATATTCCTTTATCTTTATAACAGGATCGTGCATGAAATAACTAAGTGAGAAAAAGGACAGAAAAAAGGGACAGATTTATTAAATATAATAAAAATCTGTCCCTTTTTTTCCCTTTGTAGTGTTGTAGCCGAATATTTACTCACTAGGAGGCTACCCGAGAATAGAAAGCCTACTACGGAAAAGCGGATTTTGGCCCATTTTTTCGATTAAATTCGTTCAATACAACAAGTATTCGCCTCATTTGAATCAAAAAAATGGACTCAAAACCGCTTTCCCTCGCTACGGCTTCTATTCTCGGACAGCCTCCTAGAAGCGGTATTGAAGTCTGATCGCTTGTTCTGGAGACCTCATTCCTGGCGCTGATTAATATCCTTCTGGGCTTGGCGAGCAAGGGCTCGAACGTTTTCATCCTGATCAGAAGCAAGTTGATTCAGGACATCGTTCGACGATGTTTCGAAAGACTCACTATTCAATGCACGTCGAGTCAGCGCGTCGACTGCTTGCAGTCGTGTTTCTGACGTAATCTCAGTGTTGCCTAATACAGCCTGTGTTAAGGCATCAAGGGCACTCTCATCTTCAATATCTGCCAACTGGTCGAATGCTTCAGCATACAGGTTTGCATGCTCTGATTCTAACACGCTAAGTGCGCGCTCAAGGAGAGCCTGGTTGTGTTCTTGTTCTCGAGATTCATCGACAGAATCGTCAACACCATCATCATCCGAAATCGATGATGGGAGATCTGCAAATTTGAGTGGTTCAAATTCGTCGAGAGAAAGTGGGGCGTTCGGGTTAGTATCGTCAGATAATAAAGAATGCTCAGGTCGGACAATCGCAGTGTCTTCAGCTGTCGGCATACTGCCACGATCCATCGACAACATTTGCACTGAATAGATCTTATCTCCTAAGTAAAGGATATACGATAAATTCTTAAGTATATCTCTAAGCCCGTTCTCTAGGGAGACAGCTTGTAGTTTTGTTGAGACGCGCAGACCCTGTGTATAGGGATCAATGTATTCGATCGTTGTCTCGGTTTCTTGTGCCAGCGCAGCCAACACAGATGCGAGGCCAACGTTCTCAATTTTGGCGCTCAAGAGATTTTCGTCATAGCTTAAGTTGATTGTCGAAACCACGCTTGTCGATTTTGTGGTTCCAGTTTCTGGTGCATACGAAGCAATGACTTTATTACTGATACTTGCAAACAGTACTATGACCAGAAACAGCGTTACAGCCCGTATCTTGGGATGGTATGCGTGACGTTCCAATAGCAAGTAATCTTCACCCGCAAACTGATGGCGCCACTCCCAATAATACCGAACCTTTGATAGGCTTGTTGTAAAAACGTTCGAAAAACTATGCGTTATCAGATAATTCATAGGATCCTCGTAAGTTATCAGAACACAATATTGGCCAGATGAAGCAATAATGAAACACCCACCACCCTTTATGTCGTTTTTGGTGGTTACACACATCCATCCGGCCATGAATACTCACAAATTAATTGGTGTTATCGGCGCAAATAACAGAAAGGCTTGAGTCCAGGACATTAGCGCTCGTGTCATTCGCCTGAACTTTTCTTCCTAGAAAACGGAACCTGTGTGTCCCCGTGCCATTTATCCCATTATTAGCTCTAATCGAAAAAAACGTTCGATTGGTGCTAACTGGTAAAGCATTTGAGTCATCCACATTTGGGTTGTCAACAAGTTCAAGTATGCGTTCTGACGCGCTATTGGTAAATGGGTTGCTATTATTGCTAGTGACCACGAAACGATATCGATTATTAACTCCCTGAGCACCATCATGATCCATATCAGCACTGGCGGTGACCACGCATGTATGGGTAGCCAGATCAAGTGGACTTATTGTTACGCTTGCAGACCGTATTGTCGTCCAGTTAGCGGCTGAGTTAAGTAAGATATTGGCAGTTGTAGCACTACCCGCTGCGGTGGTATGTGCAAGAACCAAAGTAGGTGCGGATAACGCTACGACCAAAGAAATTCCTACACTTGCAAATAATGATTTATTTTTCATTTTGTTTTCCTCAAAATAATTAAAAGCGTTCACTAAAATGGGTATTAGTAAACAAAGACGTTTTCGATAAATACGTAAAAATTTACGTGTTTGTATCGTATACTCCAGCTAATCGTTTAGCTGTGATAATAATCACAAATATATTGTGAATATTCACAGATTGTGTCGATACTTTTTGATTATTAAATTCGGGACAGGATATTATCAGGACATCCTGACACCTAGAAAAAGAGGATTTGCAGGGTTTAACCCGCGTGGGAACAGGACAGGAAAAAAAGGCAGAAGAGTAGGAAAAGGGGATTTATTTAATGAACAATAAAGCGATCCTCATTAGGTTATTGGCAAAAATAATGAGCTCAAGATTCAAGACCTGACACATTTTGCAGGCACACCAATGCCCAAAAGTTGACTCTGCAACAATTGAGATTATTTGGTCAGAACAAGTAAGGTTGGTAACTTTATTTCGTCAAACCACCTTAAGTACTCGACCATAATAATTTTAACATTTTACTCGTCTTTTCTGATCATCATCAGCGTTGTATAAACAGTTACATAGTTCACTATGCGCCTGTGTCTGCGCCTTGAATATGATAAAAAATCCTGCATGAAATTGTTAAAATAATTATGGCCGAGTATTTACTAACGCCAAAGACTCGACCAATTGAAGGAACTCCAAGCCTGCCAAATAGAGCTAGAGAGCCAATTTTCTCACAGATAATGGCTTGGCTTTAGACCCGATTGGCAACCGTGTATCGAAACCCGCATTCTTTGTACTTGTTACGTTACTTATGATTGACAACGCCATCTTTGGTCATTTCATCTGATTTACATTTTGTAACCCTTCATCCAATTTCCACATTAATTACTCCCATTGTTATCTGTAGTGGATACATTGGTCGCAAACGGTGCTGTATTGAGCGAGGGAAATGCCCGAACAGGACGCACCAGCAATCCAAGCCCCACTCTTTCAGTGCGGGAACCACCGTCTATACTAAAGTCTACGGCATACGCGAAACGACCTGTATGGAAAATGTGCTTCGTTGAACTCCAATATTTGGAGTCAGAAAAACCACCCAAACCGTTATTGTGTAGATTAGTGGCCATTAACAATAATGCGTCTCGTGACGGTAAAAACCAATCTGCAAAGCCATTTAACATATATTTGTCAGCGACTCGAGCGGCTATTCCGGCATTGCAGCCCTCCACTATATCAGTGGTATTTTGTGCGCCTGAACCGAGTACAAATCCATTAGTCTCATTATTTGACCATCCACATCCTTTATGCCAAATCGCCAGAGCCGCATCTTCTGGTGCGGATTCCATACCGATTAATCCATCCTCAGAGACATTAAATACGATTCCGCCAGCGGGACCAGTAGCCCCGACTGCATAGGGAGCCACTCCAACTTGAGACATCACAACCGTTCCCGGTGATGCCCCACTGGCAGCTTCAGCAGTAACCGCAAAAGTGAGGGTAACACCTTCATCGGCGAGAACCGTAGTATACGTAGAGCTCGTTGCTCCGATAATCGCTGCACCGTTTCTTAACCAACGAACGGTTGAAGTCCCTTCAATATCGTTCTCTGCATCGCTATAGGTATATTGCCCGATCAGTGAGTCACCGACTTCCACATTACCCCCATTGTTGTCTGTAATAGACACATTAGTCGCAGATGGTGCTGCATTGGTCGGCGTGGCACCGGGGAACTCGACCGAAGAAAAAGCGCGAATAGAACGTACAGAGTGGTTGAGCGTCTTACTGCTACTGATCTGCCTGCCATTGAAGGACTGAACCCATGCGAGGCCGTTGAAGTTGTTCTTCGTTGAACTCCAATAAATATCTCTGGATTCAAAATTACCCAAACCATGGTTGTGTAAGTTAGTGTATATTGAATCTAACGCACCTCGTGAAGGTAAAAACCAATCGGAAAAACTATTTAAGCGAGTATTGTCAGCAATTTCAGCCGCTATCGATCGTTGATTGCAACCGACCAAAATATCGGTGGTATTTTGCGCACCTGAACCGACTACGATACCATCGGCTCCAGTGATGACAGTTCTATCACATCCCCACTTCATGGTACTCTTAGTAACGCCCAGTATTATCACAACCTGATCATATGGGAAGACTTCCAGCCCACTGAGTCCATCATTCGTAAGATGGAATACAATACCGCCAGCAGGACCCATACCCCCTATTACGTAGGGAGCCATTCTAACCAAGAATGTCTCCGACCCTCCCGGTGAAGTCCCACTAGTCGCTTCAGGTGTAACCTCAAAGGTGAGCGTGGCACCTTCATCGGCAAGAACCGTGGTATAGGTGGCGCTAGTGGCTCCAGCAATGACTACTCCATCTCTTAGCCAACGAAAAGTTGTGGCTCCTTCAAGATTATTCTCTGCATCACTATAGGTATAATTTCCGGTCAGTGAGTCACCTACTTTCCATGTACCGTCATTGCTATCCGTAATAAACAGATTGGTGGCAGTTGGTCGGGCATTGGTACTCGAGGATGTCACCGCTACTCCCGGTGATGCTCCACTAGTCGCTGCGGGGGTAACCTCAAATGTTAGAGTCGCATCCGCATCGAATGAATCCGTGGTATACGTCAGGTTTGTAGCTCCAAATATTGCTGCCTCATTCCTTAACCAGCGAAAGGTTGAGGTCCCTTCGAGATCGCCATCTGTATCACTATAAGTATAGTTTCCGGTAAGTAAAACACCTATTCCCGCATTACCGCCTTTGTCATCCGTAATAAATACGTTGGTTGCTGTTGGTACGTTGTTGGATGGCACCAACTCGGTTGCGGAAAAAACCCGAACAGCACGCACTCTGCGAGTGATGTTCTTACTACTCGTAAACTGCTGAGTGCTGCGAAAGTTTTGGAGCCACGCGGATTGGCTATTTCTCTCAGACGAACTCCAGTAACAATGAGTAGAATTTATTTCACACCCAAGAATTTCTTGTTGCCACAATAAACCTAACTCGTCTCTAGAAGGTAAAAACCAGTCGGCAAAATCATTTAAAATATAAGAGTCGGCATTTTTAGCCGCTATACTTGGGCCTGGTTCTGTGCATCCCGCCAAAATATCGGCGGTATTTTGAGCACCTGTACCGACTACGGTTCCGTCAGCTCCAGAGATTAATGTTCCTTGACACCCCCATCGTGCTCTGGCCTGATCTACTGGTGCGACTTCCAGACCGTTTAACCCGCCATTAGTAATCTGAAAGACAATCCCACCCGCAGGTCCGGTAGCCCCTATTGAATAGGGTATTAAATCGGGAATCACTTCAGTCGAGAAAGTTACCAGCAACGAAGGAGCTCCAGGAGGATCGCCCTCAAACGATTCCGCTGTGCGCCGACCATTGCCGGCCATGATAACCACCAGCGAGTTGCCACTCACCCATCCAGGCCGATCAACAATCTCTTGAATGATTGAGGTAATATCCGGGGTTTTCTGAGCAAGTCCCCCTTCACCTACCATTGCCCAAGGCACCGGAACCCAATCAACAACGGCGTTGGTTCGGTCTCGAGTAGAAATGTTTGCGTTGACATTTGAAAACGTTAGGGCATTATCAGCAGCTTGTCCTTCAATCATTAAGGTTGTGCTCTCGGAACCCGTCTCATCAGTCTTGAACTGAAGAGAGGCACTCGTGATTGTAGCGCCTTGTGGAATCATTAGACCGTTAAAACGTATTCCCACTATTTGGGAAAACGAGCCTTGATTAACCAACTCAAGATCACTACTGCCTCTATTAATTTTACCAGTAGTCATATCTTCTTCTGCATCATCGCTGCTAGCAGTAACTCTGACCTCTAAACTCGTTGGGGTTCCCGCAGCATTGATGGTAATGCTGAATTCATCGAAATTACTGAGCTCACCATCATCTGCTGTCAAACGGAGCACATATGTTCCCACGGCATCAAAGTTAGCCACAGTGTCTACGGCACTGGCATCATCAAACACGACTATGCCTGGCCCACTCTGCCTGACCCAATTGGTGATAACTCCCGATGCGGCGGGTCGACCGTCAACGCTAACAGTTCCACTCAAGGTCACATCTAACTGACTGGATCCAGCAGGAAAATTGATCGTTTGATCAGCTCCAGAATCCACTGTAAGAGCTTGGTTAGTTTCGGTTTCTATCGTGTACTCCACGTGTAGTAATGGAGCTGCAGTAGCATCACCGTTATAAGATTCTGCTGAGCGTTTACCTCTACCAGTGATAATGACTACCAGCGAATTGCCTCTCGACCATCCCGATTGGTCAACAATCTCTTGAATGACAGAAGCAATATTCGAGGTTGTTTGATTAAGTCCAGCTTCGCCTGTGATATTCCACGGCTCCGGTATCCATTCAACGACAGCATTGGTTTGTGCTCGTGAAGAGATATTTGCCTTAGCAGTGATAAACGTCGGTGAATTGTCCGCAACTTCCCCCGTAATCGTTAGAGCTGCGGCACTTGAATCTGAGTCGTTAACCTGAAATTGAACGTAGGCCTGGGTAATCGTGGCGTGTTTTGGAATATTGATGACATTAAAACGCATGCCTACCAATCGGTTTCTGGCGTTGCTCTCGGACATTTCAAGATCTCTACTGTCTATATTGACAGATCCAGAGTCAGTATATTCTTCGGCATCATCACTACCGGCTGAGATTCTAACATCAAGAATCGCGGCCTCTACTCGAGAGAAAAAACCATTGCTTAAAAAGACCAACGCCACTATCAGCAGCAATCTAAGTTGATTACATTGGTAATACCTAATGTCCATGATGTCATTTCCTCATTTAATTGTTTTAGTATTTTATATTTTTATTATCATTGCCATCTTTAATTATATTTTATTTTACAATTTACAGATGCAAATCAGTGTATTAACTTGTTATTATTAATATTTTTTAATGCACTTATACCATGTTTATTATTTATGAGCAACATATGCAAAAACTACTGATAGGGCAATCGCATTAAAAAGGCCTAAAATGGGGTCAGACTCGACTTAATGTGTATTTCTTGATAAGCTGCCACTTTATCAATCAAGAAAAGTTCCGATGGCGCGTCTTCCACGCTACTTTGTCAAAGGCCAAATCCAGCATATTATTCAGCGGGGTGATAATCGCGAACCTATCTTTGCCCAGATGAAGACTATCATTTCTATCTGGATATGCTGACAGAATGTCAGTTAAACACAACAACCTATCGATACATGCGTTTATATTGATGGCCAACCATGTGCATCTACTTGCCAGTCCTAAAACTGAAAACAGTATTTCAAAGACCATGCAATCCGTAGGTCGACGTTATGTACAGCACTTCAATGATATATATAACCTATATAACCGTACCGACACATTATGGGAGGGAGAGTTACAAAGCCACGGTGATAAACAGTGACCAATATTTGTTGACCTGTATGCGGTATATTAAACTCGATACGTGCAGCATGGTAGTAGATCCTCGTGATTATCCTTGATCGAGTTATGGGCCAATGCAGATGGCAACAAGAACAAACTGATCACACAACATGCACTGTATCGACATCTGGGCACTAATGCAGCAGAAAGACAATGTGCCTACCGCCAGCTTTTTCGAGCGGCAATCGAACGATCTGACCTGGACGTCATACGTGAAGCGACCAATCAAGGTTGGGTATTGGGTAATAACCGCTTCCGTGAGCGAATAGAACGATTATCAGGACGGCGCTCAGCACCAAGATCCAGAGGAGAGGGAAGCCAAGGAAATCTAGTGAATAATTCGAGACTGACCCCAATAAAACCAACAATGATTTTACATTTACCTCATCAGTGTTCCCATTGAAAGAAGAGATACCTAAATAAAGCCACCGATAACCCACTTGAGGAAAGCACCACACAAACAGTTCCATTTTTTTGAATTTAATACGTCAAAATAGTCAAGAGAGGCACA
>JAZGEP010000382.1:0-3020 GCA_036478815.1 Methylococcales bacterium | reverse complement strand
AAGTGATTTTGTCGTTACGAGCACTGGTTCAATCAAAAGGGCGTTGGCAACAATTTTGGGGGAATATTGAGCAATATGGCGCACAAGTGTGTTTGTAGGATGACATTATTTTAAATCAGCACCCATCACAATCAATAATTTACTCAAAGGTTGTATTGCTAGCTATTCGCCTTACCTTTTAGGAGTTAGGATTTAATAACTTCCGGAAGTTATTAAATCCTAACTCCTTAGTTGAAATTGAAGGGTGATTTTGACAAAAAAAGGGTCTGTGCATGCTGGGTGAGTTAACTATTAATTGTTTAATCCTGGATTTTCCCTAAAATCTTATCCATAATCCAGCTGGTATGAGTTGCTGATAAACCATTCGATGGATGCATCTTCTTTCCCAGCAAATGATCCCTCATATTTTGTACATGATAAAGCTGAATATTGTCTGGATTTTGTACAAAAAGTGTGTTCTCTATCTGTTTGCTTTTCAATACTAGCGATTTTTCATCAAACACAGAAAACTCTATTTTCCCTTTGCTTCCAAATATTTCAACAGTATCTTCTCTGACACTACAACCGAAATTCCAGCTGCCACTCCCTGTCATACCGTTCTCATGTAGCCAGCTTGCGGCAATTGCATCCAGAGAAGAATATAAACCCTGTTGATTAATACTGATCCCACGAGCTTCCTTGACGTCACCAAGCAGATAAGTAAACAAATCCAGTCCATGACTGGCCAGATCATCAAAATAACCCCCTGAAGCAATGTCAGGATCAGTTCGCCAATTGTATTTTCTGGATAAGTCAATTTGACTTGCAGGTTTACTTAAATGCCAGCGAATATGTCTTAATTCTCCAATCTCATCATTGTCCAACCACGATTTGATTTGATTGAAACGTGGTAAAGAACGTCGATAATAGGCTACAAACAGTGGTATATTCTGGTCACGAAACGACTCATAGATCGCTAAACTAGCTTGATAATTTGGTGCTAACGGTTTTTCAATGCAACATGGTTTTCCAGCCTCAGCAACTTTAAGCGCATAATATTGATGACTATCAGGTGGAGTAGCAATATAAACAGCATCGATTGCATGATTATTGATGATCTCTTCGGCCTTGGTAGAAAAGCTCGGTACGCCATGTCTTCTGGCATAATCTTGTGCTTTTTGAGGATCACGTCTCATGACCGAGGCAAGCAGAAATCCTTCAACTTGTTGGTAAGCTGGACCGCTTTTTACTTCAGTAACATTACCGCATCCGATGATTCCCCATCGAATCTGCTTTGCATTCGCGAAATCTTCAGCCATATATTTTCTTAAATACTTTCAGGAATGCGCATGAAATGACCTGGATAATGAATCAAGGTTCATTTTTTTGTAAAAATAGTTGTTTGTCTTCAAGGCGCAGAGCCCACTCTGTGCCTTGAAGACAAACAAAAAACGTAACGATTAAGCTTAGGGCCTGTCAAGAAATAACTTGATCATATTGCGCCGGATATCGTTTCGTATTCAAGACGCGGAAAGGAGCGCATACTCGTTGCATGTAACCCTTTTCGCAACGCCGAAGACGGAAGGATAGACAAGCAAGATGATCAAGTTATTTCTTGACAGGCCCTTACCCTCTATTTTATCCAATCGCTGTCTGGAAGCGCTCATTGATACCTATAAAATCCGCGCTTTCGCCTTGCTCTTGTACATGAGAGGGCAATCTGAGCAGTTACTAATTACGCAGAGTAGTTGTCAACAAACTACGTCTGCTTGCGAAGTTATCCCGTACACGTTCCTTGTTAGGCGATAGCTTTTACTTCAACAATGTTTGTTCACCATTGACCATCGGCATGATGCCATGTGGTTTGATAACCCCAGCTGCGTATGCAATCAATAATATAACCAGTAATGCAATCGATAAACTGATACGTACGGTGAGCGCTTGTGCCATGCGTTTTTTTTGATTGATATCTTTTTGGTTAGTCCCTTTTAGAAAAAACAGCAAGGCAGAGAATAAACTGATAAAAATGGCAATAAACAGGATAATAATCAGAATTTTTGCAAACATTGTTAATTTCCTGTTACTGCGTTGCGGTTAACCTGTTTGTTACTGGATTGGTTAATCGTTGATGTGGCTGCAGATTGCGTGACTAATGGCGATAGTTTTTCCCAAACTGTTGCTGCAATCAATGGTTGTGCTTTGATTGTAGGATGTAAACCATCTTCTTGCATCAGTAATTTGTTGGTTCCAACGCCTTTCAGTAAAAACGGTAACAGTGCCAGATTATATTGTTTGGCAAGATTAATAAAAATGTTATGGAACATTTCAGTGTAGCGTTTACCATAGTTCGGTGGTAAATATATACCAACCAACAATAGCTTTGCCTGTTGTTTTTGGGCTAGTTTTATCATTCGATCCAGATTGCTTTGAATAACTTTGGGTGGAAACCCTCTTAAACCATCGTTTGCACCGAGTTCGAGGATCACAATATTCGGGTGATGCTTGTCGAGTGCTTGTTTGAAGCGTGATAGTCCACCGCGTGTTGTTTCTCCAGGAATACTGGCATTCACATAGGTTAATTTAAGTTTTTGTTGGTTGGCTTTGTTTTGTAGTAAATTTACCCAACCATCAGCAGGATTGAGTTTGTAGGCAGCGCTGAGGCTGTCTCCAAACACTAAAATGGTTTGTGAGCTTGCATGATGTCCAAACAAGCCAAGGCTCAGCAGTAAAAGCAATTGATACAGTCTATATCTATACATGGTTAATCTTCTTTACTCAATCGAACAGGATACTCATATGGAGCAATTGATTACGGCGACTAATCTGGGCAAGTCGGTGATGACACCCGATGGTCGTCTGGATATATTGACAGCAGTTGATGTTTCAATCAAATCGGCTGACACGGTTGCGGTGATTGGCGCATCAGGTTCTGGAAAATCTACATTGCTGGCTTTATTGGCCGGGCTGGATACACCAACTGAGGGCAGGGTGGATATCGCCGGAAAGAATATCAGTTCAATGGATGAAGATCAGCGTGCAGA
>JAZGEP010000381.1:0-4689 GCA_036478815.1 Methylococcales bacterium | reverse complement strand
TGTTAATCCACCATTCCTTGAGATTGTCATTCCATTGATAGGTGACGGTTGAATCATTAGTACTAATTTGTTGGGGTTGACCCAAAGGCTGCAGTTTGTCATAGCCGATGGCAGTGAGTCTCATACTAATCTGATAGACAGAGCTGCCTGTATCACGAGGACTGAGATGCGTGGTGCCATCGACACCATAATGGATTAACCAGCCATGTGCCGGATTATCAGCGTCATAACCGCCGTTGGGGTTAGGATAAGCGCGGTATGTTGTCGTATTGATTTGCTGCTGAATGTTGTTCCAGTCGGCTACGGGAAAGTCCTCCAGAATTTCATTGGTTTGAACAGATTGTTGGCCTTGTGTCAATTGATTGAGCTGGCTGCTGTGCGCAACTGCAGGTTTTGAAGTAACCGGTATCGTTGCCTGGCTCAGTTCGATAAGAAAGACGAAACTGAGTATTAGTTGTAACAAAAACCATTGAATCCGAGTTGCTAGCTGAAACTGTGACATGTGTTGATTTCTCTCCAGAGGCTACCTGAGAAAAAAAGCCTAGGTGGCTGTCCGATAATAGAAGCCCTAGTAAAGGAAAGCGGTTTTGAGTCCATTTTTTCGATTTAATGAGGCGAATACTTGCTATATTGAACGAATTTAATCGGAAAAATAGGCCAAAATCCGCTTTTTCGCAGTAGGTATTCTATTCTTGGAGAGCCTCTCCTAGCCTAAATCTGGGCGCAAAAACCATGAATCATTCATTTCCAGACCCTTAGATTACTAAACATGTTTGAGTAAGCGCTCTGTTTCAGCCAATAATTGCTTGCGACCGAGCAATAGTTTCCAGCGGCTACCACCAGATTGTTGCCATAACATTGCGGAGCGAATTCCAGCAAGTAGCAAGGCTCTAATTTTATTGATGTTCGCCGGATTGGTTAAATGTTTCTGGTTACCTTGCACCATGACATGAGGACGCAGTTTACTCAAAGTATTTTCGTAAGTTTCTGCCAGCTTGGCAATAACATCTTGATGCAATAACGGAAGCTCACTTGCTTCTGCTATTGCAGCTTTTACGCCAGCTTGAACTTGCCGTTGCATTTCAGTTGATTTCTCAAGTCTACTCTCCAGATAGATTAAACTGGCAGCATAGCGTCCTTGACTACGATCAAAATCGCCACTCTTACCCGACAATTGACTGCGTAACACTCTCAAGCCTGGCTGCAAGCCTGATAATCCACCATAAACATCTTCTATTGATTCAGATTCAAGCATAAGTAAACTGGTCACCATTGCTTCCATTGCGTTCGCATCAACAGAACCGTTGACTGCAATTTGGCGCACGAGATCTGTTGCCTGAGCGAGTCCAGCAAGAGCAATAGCCTGATTTCTCGATGTTTTTTGCATAGTTATTAAGTAATTATTATCAAAAATTAGTGTGCTAAGAAACGCACAAACGCACATAAAACGTAACTACTCAGCATAATCTGTAACTGCTCAGATTGCCCTCTCTTTTGTTCAAGAGCAAGGCGAAAGCGCGCAGTTTATAAGTATCAATGAGCACTTTCAACGCAGCGATTGGACAAAATAGAGGGTAAGCTGAGTAAAAACAACGTGTGCAACTGGCGCACGTCCCGTGTCTTACAAATTCACTGTTCATTTTCAAGGCATTAAAACAGGCGCATAGTGAGTTATACAAAAATTTTCGCAAACCGAAAGATGAGCAAAAAAAGTCAGTAATACAAGTTATTTTACACAAGCTCCTGTTTTGAAATCACTATTTCTCGGTGGCCTTACCTTCTGCCAACCATTTTTGAATACCTCCATCCAGACTATAGACATTTTTTAGTTCAGACTGTTCAGCGAGAAGCTTGGCTGCCTTTCCTGAACGACCACCTGAACGACAATACAGTACAACAGGCTTGTTAGTATTGCTTGTAATTGCACTGATTTCCTTTAAAAATTCATCTTCAACAGGCTGCATTTGTTGATTAAAATACATCGCTTTTTTTGCCCCTGGAATAATCCCTGTTGCGTCCCACTCCTCTGGCGTTCGTACATCAATAACAATCGCTCCCTGTTGTTGCAATTCAAGAAGTTGTTCGGTATTAATATCTTTGATTGCAGTCTTTCCTGAACCTGCACTACATGATAAAACAGTCATCATCAGTAAAAAAATGAGGATGATCGATTGAGGGGATTTTTTCATGGTACCACTCCTGAGTTAAATAATTGTTTGCGTTTTTCACAAACGTCATTTACAAATCGTTAGATAAATCAGGTTTTTGAACCTCACTTTTAACGACTGGGGTCAATTTAGCCACACAGGCTGCCAAGTAACAGCGAGATTAAGCCACTTTCTCTTTGACTGCAATCGTATCATAATCTTTTGATAAATTGGTGTTTGCCGTTGGCATTAGAGACTGTGATAAGCTAGCGAATCAAATTAGCAATAGCATGTAACAAGGAGAGAATAATGGAAACTGTAGTGTTAGATGTAACAGGAATGAAGTGTGGTGGTTGCGAATCAGGTGTTAAACAGGCCCTGGAGGCTCTGGACGGTATTGATAAGGTTGTACCAAACCATCAACTCAACAAGGTAGAGATTGCTTACACAACAACAATCATCGATGTGGATCAAATGAAGCACGCAGTTGAAGAACTTGGCTACAAGGTTCAATAAAGTCAGATTGACTTTTCACTACCGTCCTGCCCTGCGCAAGAATTTATCGCAAGTCGAAAGTGGGTAAAAAAATGCCGCATACAATGGCGTACCTAAATATTTTACTAGTGCTTTTACACCAAACGCTCTTCAACAGGTTCTGAGAACACCATAATGGATATAAACTGTTAATCGCTTCACCTTGGGTAACCATACACAATGACAAACTTGCAACAAACAGACGATAACACCATACAACTATCCATCGCCGGAATGACCTGTGCTGGATGTGTCAAAAGTGTTGAAGATGCATTGAATGTGGTGCCGGAGGTCAAGGCTGCAACCGTTAATTTTGCTGACCATACTGCTAATGTAGAAGTCAATTCAGAGTTCGATACTAAGTTATTGATTGAAGCTGTGCGCGAAGCCGGGTATGACGCTGCGATTATGCAAGGTCTCAGCGATTTATCTCAGCAGGAAGAACTTGAGGAAACACATTATCACCAGCTAATTCGGCAAGCACTAGTTGCTACAGCGGCTGGTGTACCACTGATGCTAGGCACTCATCTTAAGCTGTTTTCGTTTCCTGAACTAGGCACAGCGCAAGGCTCAACCTTTTGGTCGATCATCTCATTGTTAACACTGGGTGTAATGTGGTATTCAGGCGGTCATTTCTACCGTGGAGCCGTCAAAGCATACAAGCTGGGTCAAGCCAATATGGATACCTTGATCGCACTGGGAACTGGAGCTGCATGGCTATACTCCACCATTGTTATCGATTTTTCTGATTGGCTGCCTTCAATAGCACGACATGCTTACTTTGAAGCCGCTGTGATGATTTTAGCATTCATCAACTTCGGCCAGGCACTTGAAGTCAGAGCGCGTGGTCGCACCTCAAGCGCGATTCGACAACTGATTGGATTACAGCCAAAAACTGCGCGTGTTGTTCGAAATGGTCAAGAGGTCGATATTGCTATTGAACAGGTCGGGTTGGATGAAACCATTCGCGTACGACCAGGTGAAAAAATCCCGGTTGACGGTGAATTGATTCAAGGACATTCCTCAGTGGATGAATCCATGTTGACCGGCGAAGCCATGCCAGTTGAAAAAGCATCAGGTGATGAAGTGGTTGGCGGCTCTGTCAATCTCACTGGCTCGTTTTTGTTCAAGGCAACGCGCATTGGCACCGATACCGTATTGGCTCAAATCGTTCACAGCGTGCGTCAAGCACAGAGCAGCAAACCCGAACTAGCACGTCTGGCTGATCAGATCGCCGCTGTTTTTGTACCGATTGTGGTGACGATTTCAGTGTTAACCTTTTTTGTCTGGTGGATATTTGGCCCAACACCTGCCATTGGCTATGCTTTTGTCACTGCAATGACGGTACTGGTGATTGCATGCCCGTGTGCCTTGGGATTGGCTACACCAATTTCGGTGATGGTTGCAGTGGGGCGAGCCGCTCAAGCCGGAACCTTGATTCGTAATGGAGATGCATTGCAAAGCGCCTCATCGATCACCACGATGGTGCTTGATAAAACCGGAACTATCACCGAGGGCAAGCCACAACTTGATTCAGTCATTACTGATGATGATTATACCAATGACAGCGTTTTACAAATGGCAGCCAGCCTGGAACAAAGTTCTGAACACCCATTGGCAACGGCAATTGTTAGCGCTGCCAAACAAAAACAATTGGAATTGTTGTCCTTAACAAATTTTGAATCAGTGACTGGTAAAGGTGTGCAAGGGGTTGTCAATGGCTCTGTTTATCGGCTAGGTAATCTTGCATTAATGGAGCAGGAAACCATTAATACCGGAAAATTCCCAGAGTTGATGGAGCAATATGCAGCACAAGGTCAGACTCCAATACTGGTGGCAAAAGAAAGCGGAGTGATTGGTATGATTACAGTGTCAGATCCGATCAAACAGGAGTCTGTGACTGCGATTAAGCAAATGCAGAAGATGGGGCTACAAGTGATGATGGTCACTGGAGATCATTTAACCACGGCACAGGCCATCGCTCAAAAAGTTGGCATTACAGATTTGC
>JAZGEP010000380.1:0-3669 GCA_036478815.1 Methylococcales bacterium | reverse complement strand
CATCGACTGATAGGCAGTTTACACGCGGGTTTTGGACACCAAATCGATCGCTTTAATCACACCCCAACATCGCGACTGTCTGGAGGGATTCATCCGGTAGCAGAAGAGTATCATAGTGCTTATCTTCCAATTGTCCCGGCGGCAGCAATGTCAGAATTCTATCCCAAGCGTTATGCCATTGCTTATGGCGAATATCGCTACGCAACAACATTTTTCTCATTTGCGCATGTTTATGCAGGTGCTGCTTATCTCAATGCCAAACGTCAATATAGCTCTGGAATCGGCCGCTCTGAAACCGTTATGCAATTTGTTGGAGCCCGATTCACAACCGGATTTTTTGGCGACACCAGACTAGTCGTAGATGCTGCACATAATTTCGGAGTCAAGCGCAAAAATAATGGTTATGGAGGCTCTCAGGTTGTTGTCTCTGTGTCAGGAGAATTTTAAGGAAAAGCTCCGAAATGCATATTGGAATTGTTTGAGTACCAATCCAGCCACATAGAGACGAAAGCAGTTTGTGGGGCAATGCTTAGCCCGCATTTCCGACCTCTGAATCAAGTAAACTATGATGGCAGTTATCCTTGTGCTGGAGGTAAAGTTGATGTGTTGTCAATTTTCTCAGTCCAAAGCATTAACAAAACGCGGATCATCAGCAGAGAGGTAAATAGAGGAAACAACAGATACCATGACTGTAAATAAAGCCCAACGAGGACTAGAATTGCGAGTAATACTGGCTGAAACAGAACACGTTGGTTAAGAAAATCGAGTAGTTGATATTGGTCTTCTGCAAAGACCTCGTCACGAGCAAATTTGGCGAACAACAGATTGAGGGGTACAAAATAAACTGAAAAAAACAGAAACACTGGCGCTTCAAAAGTATATTCTTTTTGCCAGTACACTACCCAGATGAATAAGCAGCCAAGCAGGAATAAATCGCACACATACAGAACATGCAGCTTGAATAATTGCTTTAAGAGTATAGAGAGAACAACTAGACCAAGTCCAGTATAGAGTACCCATTGATTGGTAATAAATGCCGGAATGCTATCTCGCCAAAATATACTCGCGAGATATGCAGAGGTTATTGTGAATAACGGAAACAGGGCAATGCGCTCGTACCATGATTGATCGCCTTTATCTAACATCTGCCAGCACCCACTTATCTCATGATGTTCTGATCAATTTAGTAAGAGCACACAGATGAGATTTTTGAGTATAGTTTCATACACTATGAAACCTCAGCTAGGGTGCGTTATACCCACCAATTAGCGTTGTTTTCCTTGAATGGTGCGTACAACGCACCCGACATTTGCAATCTAACAAAGTAGAATTGAGCCTGAAGTAACTATTTTTACACTCTACCCAAGCTCCCCATTATAACATTTATCAGGATTACACAAAAACAGTTTTAGTTGTGAGTGACGCACAGAATCACTGTTTCACTAAAATCAGATAATGGATATTTAACGCATTATCTGGAGTGAAACCAACATCAACTAAAATCCAAACTTTGAATTTTTAGTGACTATACTTAGGAACGTACACAAAATAACCTGAGTAATTGATGTCTCTTTTGTCCATCTTCAGTGTTAATGACACTGTTGCATAGCTCACTATGTGTCTGTTTCTACGTCTTGACTACAAACAAAAAATATTATGTCAATTGTCAAGGTTAATTGGTACTTGTCCTTTAAATCAATATTTAATTGATAAACCAGGTGATTTTAATGAAGAAAACAACATTTTGTATCTTGACCATAGCCATGCTGTTTGGTACACAAATAATTGCAGCGCCGCTAACAATAGAAAAATGGATAGACGACGAGGGTAAGTATCATTTTAGCCAGCGTCCTGTTGAAACAAAAGTACAATTAAAACAGGCTTCCTCCGCTAAAAAAAGCAAGAAGAAAAAGAATTCTGAGGCCAGGAAAACGCCCAAAGTTTACAAAAAGCGACAAACCAAGCATAAAAACCCAAAGAACTATTCACAAAAAGATCATTAGTATGTTGAAATAGTTTGAATTACCAACAAACTATTTGCTCACGTAACTCAGCGGCAGCGTTAGTATGAATATGTGTTTGTTGGTTTATGCTATCGCTCAACCAAGCCACTGTTAGTATTGTCTTCTTTAATTAATTCAATGGCAGTGACAACTAGTAGTCTTTCAATGTGATATTGCCGGGTATAGAAAGCCGATAAATGGTCATCTGCGTCGTTGCACTCGTTTGGATTAGCCTGCTGTCCTGCTCTCGTGCGCCTAGCAGCTAACCACTTCTCAACTCCCTATACCCGTCAACATAACCTTGACGGAGTACTAGCACAGTATTAATATTAATTTGTAAGAATTCAGTTTTTTCTAGCAACCAAATTGCTGCATAAACAAACGATCAAACTGAATAGCACTTAGCTCTGGGTTAAATTGTTTGACGTCTTGCTTGGCTTGGCTGGACAATTGTTTACATAAATCAGGATCATCAAGATATTGCTCAACTGCTTGTGCAATTGATTCAGGCTCGGAGCTAACAATCAAGCCGTTGATCATGTGTTCAATAATATCACTTGGACCGCCACAATCTGTTGCGATGACTGGACAGTCCACGGCCATCGCTTCTACGATAACATTACCAAAACCTTCCACTTGAGAAGTTAATACAAGCATTTTTGCATGTTTCATAAATACCCACGGATTGTCGACAAAACCCTGGAAATGAATCACATCCGCAAGCTCCAATTGATTGGTAAGTTGCAGTAAGCGTGAGTGTTCCGGGCCTTCGCCCAGTATCACTAGCTGCATAGAACGTGTTTGGTTGATCTGCGCAAATGCCTTGATTAATCGATCAAATTGTTTAACTTTGACGAGTCGACCAACGGCCAGGATATAATCAAAATCGAAAGGTGGGGGCGCGTTACAAAGCAGCTGAATAGCAGTACAGTCAATGGGGTTATGAATAACATTGATGTGTTTCGGTGGTAGCTCATAAATTTGCGCAACTGAGCATTGAACCGATGATGAAACCGTTGTTACATAATCTGCTTTTCGATACACATAGCCCAGCAGTTTTTGCAGTAATTGGTTAAGCGGTTTGATGTTACACGTGTTTCCAGCAGCAACTGCAGTGTTGCTGTCTTCCGAAATGATCCATTGAGTCTTGTTGGCATCCAGCAGGCTCACAACATACATTGGCAATGTTGTTTCCAGAGTGAAGGTTGTTACCAGGACTGGTCGGAATGTTTTGAGCATTGCCCTGATCTGGCCAATGGCAAGCAGGAAATGGTAAAGCTCTGTGCAAGGTTTGAATGGTAAGCAGATAATCTGAGTCAACACTGTTGGTGCAATATAAATTCGCTGCTTTTTATCAACTCGACACAGAAATTCTCCTTCTTCTCTTAGTAACCCAAGTTTTAATTGACTCCAGTTGGAACTGAGTTGATTGATTAGCAAATAAACCCGTCGCTCAACTCCCGCTCCTACCAATGAGGGACAGAGCAATAAGACTGGGCACTCGCGTAACGGCAACAGTTTCAGGCCGTCTCTGTTTCCGGAGTCGCTAAAGCAGAAACAACCAGCAGAATCACACCTGACACAATTATCGCGACGCCCAGCACTTTCTGAGATGAGAAATATTCACCAAAAACCAGATGACCACAACCCAGTGTAATCGAACTTT
>JAZGEP010000379.1:0-8268 GCA_036478815.1 Methylococcales bacterium | reverse complement strand
CTGAGTAAACATCCCATGGATTGGCCTTACACTGCTTCATTCCCAACGAAATACGTCGACGTTCTTCGTCGATATCAAGCACTGAAATCTCAACTTCATCGCCTAATTCAACCATTTTTGATGGATTGACGTTTTTGTTAGTCCAGTCCATTTCCGAGACATGAACCAGTCCTTCAATGCCCTCTTCAAGCTCGACAAAGCACCCATAATCGGTAATATTACTAACCTTACCAAAAACCCGCGTGCCAGATGGATATCGACGCCCGACATCAGTCCAGGGATCCTCGCCCAACTGTCTCAAACCAAGCGATACCCGACCTTTTTCCTTGTTAAATCGAAGCACTCTAACATCAATTTCATCACCAACCTGGACAATTTCAGATGGATGACGAACCCGTTTCCAGGCCATATCAGTAATGTGCAACAAACCATCAATACCACCTAAGTCAATAAATGCACCATAGTCAGTCAGGTTTTTAACAATGCCTTTAACATCAATGCCTTCTTTGAGTTTTGCAAGCAATGCTTCACGCTCTACACTATACTCGGATTCAACAACTGCGCGGCGAGATAAAACGATGTTATTGCGTTTTTGATCAATCTTGATGACTTTGAATTCTATATCTTTGTCTTCCAGATGAGAAGTATCACGAATCGGACGTACGTCAACCAGAGAACCAGGCAGGAATGCTCTGAGCGAACCGATTGAAACCGTAAATCCACCGCGCACTTTACCAGTCATGCGTCCAGTGATTGTTCTATTCTCATCAAAAGCATCTTGAAGCCCAGTCCAGGCTTGAATTTTCTTTGCTTTATCACGAGATAACAATGTGGAACCCATGCCGTCTTCAAAAAGATCCAAAGCCACATCAACCTGATCACCGACCTCAACTTCCAATTCACCGCTATCAGATAAAAACTGCCATTTTGGAATCATGCTTTCAGATTTCAAACCAGCATTGACAATGACAATATCAGATTCGATGTCTACAATCGTAGCCATAATGATAGTGCCTGGGCGCATTTCTGTTGTTGTGAGGCTGGCCTCAAATAGTTCCGCAAAGCTTTCGCTCATGTGTTCAGTTCCCGAATCGCCGTATTATCGACGTATCCTTATTAATAGTGTAAAAGAATGACCACAGCTTACACTGTAATCCCGATAAATTCATTATTGCCCGATAATATCAAGGCATTGTTTAACAACATCATCAATTGTAATTGTTGTACAATCAATCAGTGCCGCATCCTGTGCTTGTTTAAGTGGAGCGACATTACGAGTAGTATCGCGCAAATCTCTTTCTTCAATTTCATGACGTATCGCATCAAGGCTAACATTGTTATCTGTTTGTTTCAACTGTAAATAACGTCTTCGAGCACGTTCATCAACGCTGGCAGTTAAAAAAACCTTGTATTTAGCGTATGGAAATATCACGGTACCCATGTCGCGACCCTCTGCGACAAGCCCTGGTGGTTGTTGAAATGCTTGCTGTTTTTCAACTAATACCTCACGAATTCGTGGATTGGCCGCGATTTTAGATGCAGCATTTCCGCACGCTTCCGACCCCAAGTCTTTTGTAATCTCGATTCTATCCAATACAACCTTACGATTGCCTTGATCAGTTTCAAAGCGTAAATTCATATGACTGGCGAGATCAATCAATGCTGGTTCATTATCAAAACCAACGCCTCGTTGACTGGCTGCGATTGCCAAAGCACGATAAAGTGCACCACTCTCAAGATAATGCCAGCCCAGTTTGTCAGCCAATAAACGACTGACCGTGCCTTTACCAGCACCACCTGGGCCGTCAATTGTCAATATAATACTCTCTGACATTTATGATCCACCAATCGTCTGAATATTCAACCCAAGATGGCGCGCAATATCGGCGAAATCGGGAAATGAAGTCTGTACATTTTCACAGCGCTGTATTTCTATTGCTGACGATGCGCGCAATCCAGCAATTGCAAATGCCATGGCAATACGATGATCTCCATGTGAATCAATGTCGCCCCCAGTTAATTGACCACCAATAATGCGTATTCCATCCGGAGTCGGCTCTGCATCAATGCCCAGTATTTTTAAACCATCTGCCATTACCTGAATTCGATCACTTTCCTTAACTCTTAGTTCTGCTGCACCACTGAGTATAGTTTCACCCTGAGCACATGCTGCAGCAATAAATACAGCCGGAAATTCATCAATCGCCAATGGAACCAGAGATTCTGGTATTTCTATACCTGTTAGCGGTGTATTGCACAGATGAATATCAGCAACCAACTCTCCGCCAATTTGTTGTTGATTGAGCAGTTGAATATCTGCTCCCATCAAACCTAAAATATCAATAATTCCAGTCCGTGTAGGATTAATACCAACATGTTTCAGCAACACATCAGAACCAGGACTAATCGCAGCGCCAACCAGAAAAAAGGCAGCCGATGAAATATCTCCCGGCACATCAATCGAAACCGGGCTTAATACTCCCTGTTGTCCACGAATACTTATTTGAGAACCTTGTCGTTGCAACAAATAACCAAACCCTTCCAGCATGCGTTCCGTATGATCACGGGTTGGAGCTGGCTCCGTGATTGACGTTGTTCCATTTGCATATAGACCCGCCAACAATAAACAGGATTTCACCTGCGCACTGGCGATTTGCATTGGATAGTCGATACCATGTAATTGCGAATGACCCGTAATCTTTAGCGGCGCTGTCCCTGCTGAGGTAGTTTCTATGCTAGCGCCCATTTCAGCCAGTGGTCTAGTCACTCGCTGCATGGGTCGCTGACTTAACGAAGCATCACCTGTTAATATTGAATCAAATTTCTGGGCTGCCAACAAACCACACAGCAACCGCATTGAGGTACCAGAATTACCCAAATCCAATGGTTGTGAAGCTGGTTTCAGACCATGCAAACCAACGCCATGAATATCAACGCGCCCATTTCCATATTGATCAATCTTCACTCCCAGTGAACGAAATGCTTGCAAGGTTGCCAATGTATCCTCGGCTTCCAAAAAACCTTCTACACGAGTAATGCCTTCTGCCAGAGAGCCAAAGATAATCGAGCGATGAGAAATCGATTTATCACTGGCAACTCGGGTTTCTCCAGACAACTTGCCTCCTGGAGATATTTTAAATGTTTGTACACTACTCATACTCTGTCTGTTTCCGAATCTATTGAAATTAATTGTCTTGATTATTGATATCCAGAAAGCGCTCACGACCATTTCTGGCAGAACTAAAACATTCATGCAGTGCTGCTGATCTGTTTCCTTCCAACAACTGCACGATTTCACTCAGTTCGTTTTGATAATTTTTTAATAGTTCAACGATCTGCTGACGATTTGCTAAACAAATATCTGTCCACATACGTGGGTTGCTGGATGCAATGCGAGTAAAATCCCTGAACCCACTGGCAGCAAATTGAAAGATTTCCTCGCTGTCACTTTGTCTGTTTAACAGATTAACCAACGCATAAGCAACGACATGTGGCAAGTGACTGGTTGCAGCCAGCAAATGATCATGATGCTGCGGCTGCATTTCAGAGACTTGTGCATGCGCAGCTTGTTCCCAAAATATCCGTACAGTATCGATAGCTGACTGTTGTGTGGTTGCTAACGGAGTTAATATGACCTGTTTGTGATCAAATAATTCTGCAAATGCAGCGTTAACTCCGGAATTTTCTGTTCCTGCGATAGGATGACCGGCTACCAAGTTATCGGGTGCTTCACCAAATACAGCTTCAGCATCAGCAATGACACTTTGCTTTGTACTACCGACATCGGTATACACACAGTAATCAGTCCATACCGGTTGTAACTCTGTAAAAAGCTGCTTGATCGCCCCAACTGGAGATGCAATCACCACCAGGTTCGCGGCTTGTACAGCGTTTGTAATTGATGAGGCAGCCCGATCAATGACGCCAAGCTTTAAACCCTGCCGCAGGTTATCTGCATCAACATCATAGCCAACGATAGAACCATATAAACCTGATCGACGCGCAGCCAAGGCGACAGAACCACCAATCAGCCCGACTCCGATCACACACAAACACTCACTCATGAGTCAATAATTGTTTTAAGTACAGTCAGAAAAAACTGGATTTCTGACTCAGTTCCAGCAGTAATGCGAATATAACCCGGCAACTGATAATTTTCCACAGGCCGAACGATTACTCCTCGCTCAAGCAAAGCCTGATAAACCGGCAGCGCTGGGCGAGCAAGGTCACAACAAATAAAATTTCCAACCGACGGGATAAATGATAGCCCAAGCGCCTGCAACCCTTGTGCAAGCTGGTGTAAGCCTTGACTGTTTAACGCGTTACTTTTGGTCAAAAAAGTATCATCAGCCAATGCAATTTGGGCTGCAGCAAGCGCCAGTGTATTCACATTAAATGGCTGACGTACTCGATTCAGTAAATCGGCAATATCCGGGTTGGAAATTGAATAACCAATACGTAATCCTGCCAACCCATAGGCTTTTGAGAAGGTTCTTGTAATCAGTAAATTAGGATGTTCATCCAGCAACGATAAAGCGCTACTGTAATCATCAGCTTCCACATATTCAAAATAAGCTTCATCAATGACACAAATGATATGCTCTGGCAAGCTTTCGACGAAAATTTTTATTTCAGCTGCTGACAAATAAGTGCCGGTTGGATTATTAGGATTCGCAATAAACACAACAGCTGTTTTGTCGCTGACCAATTGTCTCATCGCTTGCAAATCATGACCGAATAACGGGCCATTATTACCATCAGTTGTTTCAGCCAACAGTGACTGCCCGCCAACTGCTTGTGTTGCCAAATAATAGATTGCAAATGCATGGCGAGACATTACAGCTTGTCGACCAGACTGTAAAAACACCTGGGCAATGAGCTCAAGAATGTCGTTGGAACCATTACCCAAGGTAACTTGCTCAGGTTTAACTGAAAAACGGGTTGCCAATACTTGTTTCAGATCAAAACCATTGCCATCCGGATAACGCGATAGCTTAGCAAAATAGGCTGGTAATTCTGCGATAATACGCGGGTCTGGGCCGTGCGGGTTTTCATTCGAAGCCAGTTTGATAATGTGATCAAGCCCTAATTCGCGCTTCAGTTCATTCTCTGGTTTACCCGATTGATACGGTTGCAACGCTTGTATGCCCATCGCTGCATGCTTCTCAAAATAATTCATTCAGCTTCCGATCACAGCTGTCGGATAGGATCCCAGCAGTTTACAAATAGTCACTTTCTTTCTCAGGTCAGACAATGCAGCAGCAACATCAATATCGTCTTGATGACCCGCGATATCCAGAAAGAAAACGTATTCCCAATTTGCCTGTTTAGATGGTCTGGACTCAATTTTGGTCATGCTGATTGCATGGCGAGAGAATGGTTCCAACATGTCATAGAGTGATCCAGGACGATTGTCGGTTGACAATAACAAGCTGGTTTTATCCTTGCCGGTCACTGATACAGGTTGAGTGCCGATTACCAGAAAGCGGGTGGTATTATCAGGTTCGTCTTCAATATTGTTTTGCAGAACGTTGACCTTATATATCTTTGCGGCAATCGTACCCGCAATCGCACCTATCTCTGGATTTTCAGCTGCAAGACGTGCCGCTTCACCGTTACTGGCAACACTGATGCGCTTGACAGCAGGCAAATAACGATCCAACCAACCTCTGCATTGGGCAAACGACTGCTCATGTGACACCAGCTCACCAAGGTCAGACAGTTGCTGGGCTTGGCTGATTAAATTATGGTGAATGCGCAACACGACTTCGCCGCAGATATGCACCTTTGGGTACTTGAGAAAACTATCCAGAGTATGTGTGATCACACCTTCAGTCGAGTTTTCAACAGGTACAACCCCGTATTCAGAACCGGCAGTGGTAACCTCACGAAAAACAGCATCAATCGAAGCTAGTGGCGAAGTCTGAATCGCCTGCCCGAAATGCTGAAAAGCAGCTTGTTGAGTAAACGTTCCTTCCGGCCCGAGAAAGGCAACTTTGAGTGGTTTTTCAAGCGCCAGACAAGTCGACATGATCTCACGAAAAATCCGTGCGACACCTTCATCAGTTGCCGGCCCCTGGTTGTTTTGCATGACTCTGCGTAATACACTCACCTCGCGTTCCGGGCGGTAGAAACACACGTCTTCCCCACTGGCAATCTTGACTTCAGCGACTTGTTTGGCTAATGTGGCTCGCTGATTAATAATCTCCAGCAACTGAACATCCAGCTGATCAATCTGTCGGCGCAAATTATCTAGTTGATCACTATCGCTCAAATGATTGCCCTATAATTTTTTTGTTTTTCCGGTAGGGGCAACCACAAGGGATTGCCCTGCCATGTTGGCTGCCTCTGCCATTTAACCGTGTGCGCGCTCAAATTCACCCATAAAATCAACGAGTTGATTCACTCCAGCAAGTGGCATTGCATTATAAATACTGGCGCGCAAACCACCGACTGCACGATGGCCTTTCAACCCATCTAAATCAGCTTTTCCTGCCTGTTCCAGGAAAACAGATTCCAATGCAGAATCAGCTAACAAAAACGGTACATTCATTCTTGACCGGGCATCTGCATGCACCAAATTACGGTAGAAACTACTTTCATCAATTGCCTTATACAATGTTTCAGCTTTCAGCTGATTGTTGATTGCCAGCTGTTCTACACCGCCTTGTGTCTCAATCCATTCCAGCACCAAACCCAATATATACCAGCTCCAGGTTGGTGGTGTATTGAGCATGGAACCTTGTTTTGCATGCATGCTGTAATTAAGCATACTTGGGGTTTTAGGGATCACCGTGCCGATTAAATCGTCACGCACTATAACCACTGTAATTCCAGCGCTTCCCATATTTTTTTGTGCACCAGCATAAATTACACCAAAACGTGACACATCAACAGGTCGCGATAACATGTTTGATGACATATCGCTAACCAGCGTTAAGCCCTTGCTATCTGGAATATAACCGAATTCAACACCGTGAATGGTTTCATTATCGGTATAGTGTAAATAAGCAGCATCGGGATCAATTGTCCAACGCGCTTGTTCAGCGATATCGACATATTGATCTGTGTCGGAATCAGTTGCAATACTGACATTACAGAACAGTTTGGCTTCATTGATTGCTTTTTGTGACCAAGCTCCAGTACAACAATAAACAGCGCTGTGTTGTTCACCCAACAAATTCATTGGAACCATTGCGAATTGAGTCGTTGCTCCGCCCTGCAAAAACAACACTTGATAATTGTCGGGGACTTTTAATAAGGCGCGTAGGCGCTGCTCAGTTTGTTCTGCAAACATTGCAAATGCCTTGCCGCGGTGACTAACCTCCATCACTGATGCGCCACAATCATTCCAATCCAGTAGTTCTGATTGCGCCTGTTTTAACACCGATTCAGCAATCGTAGATGGGCCAGCGCTGAAGTTATAAATTCTTGTCACTTATGAGGTTTCCTTAGTTATTATGATTCGGACTTATCATCATCCGAGCTTTCATTGTTATCGTCAGCACTATCGCTGCTTGCTTGCTCGTCAATGCTGTCCGCCTCATCAGAGTCTTCACTGTCTTCATCGCCAACTTGCAAGCCATCAATACGATCAACGCTGACCACTTTTTCCTCGTCATCCATGCGAATTACTTTAACACCTTGTGTATTACGGCCAATCACCGAAATTTCGTTGGCACGTGTACGCACCAGTACACCACCACTGGTTATCAGCATAATATCATCAGTATCATCGACCATCAGCACTCCAACCACTTGGCCATTGCGCTCACTGGTCTGAATTGAAATGACACCGCGTCCACCCCTGCCCTGTGGTGAAAATTCACTCACTGAAGTGCGTTTGCCATAACCATTTTCTGTCACCGATAACACGGCTTCATCTCCTGCATGCGTGAGCGCAATGACTTTTTGGTTTTCACTCAACCGAATACCGCGCACGCCACCCGCTGTGCGTCCCATTGAACGCACGTCAGTTTCTGCAAAGCGAATGGCTTTGCCGTCGGAACTGAATAACATAATGTCTTGCAAACCATCAGTGACCATCGCGCCAACCAGAACATCATTGTTTCTCAAATCAATTGCAATTTTACCGTTTGAACGTTGTGTCTCAAATTCCTTGATCGGTGTTTTCTTGACGGTGCCCTGTTCTGTGGCAAAAAATATAAACTGGTTCTCCAAGTATTCATGGACTGCTAGAATCGCATTAATGCGCTCGCCGTCATCCAGCGGCAATAGATTAACAAATGGTTTGCCACGTGCATTGCG
>JAZGEP010000378.1:0-14894 GCA_036478815.1 Methylococcales bacterium | reverse complement strand
TTTGTCCAAGAGCAAGGCGAAAGCGCGGAGTTTACAGGTGTCAATGAGCACTTTCAACGAAGCTATTGGATAAAATAGAGGGTAAGCTGAGTAGTTACAAATAGATACACTATTCGCCTCAAAGGATCGAAATACCGGACTCTAAATGGTGGTTTTTCACAATAGGTTTTCAATTCTCGGACAGCCTCCCAGGGAGAGCGAATTTATAACTTCCGCATCCTGACTTGTCTTTTTATCTGTCTTCCTCGTTATAAAAACAGTTTCATAGCCAGCTAGACGCCCGTTTCTATGCCTTGAATACCGTACAAAACCCCAGCCTCAAGATCTGGAAGTGATTAAATTCTCGCTCTTAAATCAAACTGGCGAGAAATGCGGGCTAAGGTAACAAGGTATTTTTCATTAGTCGCATTGCAAATTTAAAAGGCGTTGTATCCCAAGGTGTAAAACGCGGTAGCTGATACAAATCACTATCAGCTGTTGCCGAACTACAGCGCGTCGAAACAGCACTTTCAAAACCAAGTCGCTTGACAATATTGGCGTGCTCACTGGTAAAGTCGTGCTCGGGTTTACCATTTGGGTAGGCGAAATAACGAATATTGGCACCGTCCAATAAAGCAGACAACTGCTCTTTTCCATCGAATATTTCCTGTTCTGCCTGCTGTGTAGTCAGGCTACTCAGAATTGGGTGTGAGACTGTGTGTCCTCCAATTTCCATACCTGATGCATGCAATTGTTTCAGCTGCTCTGTGGTCATCATTAAATCATCAGGTAGTTGATGTTTCGCTAATTCAGCGAGATGTTGTGTGACCTCGTTGCGCTGAGTGGGAGACAGATATTTAATGATCGGTAGCAATTGTGCCGCTAATTGCTGTCTTGACTGGAGATTACCCAAGAGATATTGATCCAGGCCCACAGTTTGTAAATCCAGCTGTCCATCCTCAAGATAACGTATTGATTCCAGCACTACATCATTCCACATCATGCCACCATTGAGAAAACCACTGGCGACAAAGAAGGTTGCTGGAATCTGCCATTGTTTAAGCACTGGAAGTGCATGCAGAAAATTATCGGCGTAGCCATCATCAAAAGTGACGCATGCGGTTCGTGCGGGGAGTTCGCCAGATTTTAGCAATTCGATAGCTTGAGCAAGTGGCACTACATTGTAATAGCGATGTAGTATTTGCATTTGCCAGCTAAACATCGTGATATCTGGCACATCTGCATGAAATGAATCGGGTTGAGGAAATACCCGGTGGTAGATTAATATCGACAGTCTGGAGCTTCTGGTCGCGGTTGTTAGCAGCTGGTGTGTTGTCCCAAGCATTTGCAGTGCAGTGGAATTAACGGACATAGCTCCTCGGATTCTTTTTAGGAGTCGATGCACTCGACTCAGTTTTGGTTGACCCTGCTTTTCTCACAAATGATTGCGGTTGATTATGATTATTTAATTCGGTTTCAGAGTCAACATGTTGTTCTGGCACACCTTGATTGACCAAATATTGTAACAACACAAGAATCGCTACCAATTGATAACCAATGTCTGCATAGGCAAGACCAAGAAAAGCGCCACCAGTCGCGTAGGCGATTAAGGACACTTGAATCATTCGAGCTAACAGATTAGCCCAGGCAAAATAGTCGATATTTTGAGTTTGTTTGATGACTTTACTGGCAGTCAAAAAAGCCAGTATCCCGTATAACAGATATAGTGCTAATCCAATATAACCATGTTCTCCCAGAACCTCAAAATAAATACTATGGGCATCATGAAAATCAAGTGGGTTGGGCGCATACAACAGAAAAGTCTCTGGTGACCAAAATTCGAACCCTCCACCAAACAAACGTTCATTGGAAATATTGAACGCAGTCCACCAAGCATTTATTCGTCCCATTGCTGATGGATCTTGTTGATAATTGATAATCGTCTGCATTTTTTCATGCCAGACTGATGGCATGAAAAAATAAAGCGCAATCACCAGAACAAGCCCGATCGCACCTGTAATCAGTTTAGTATTACTCTTAAGCCAGAAAAAGCCTAACAAACCAGCAGCAGCAACCAATGCTCCACGTGAGTGGGTACCAATTGCTGCGACTGCCATTAACACCATTCCGATAACCAATCCTGTACGTATCCAGACATTAGAGGTGGTTTGGTGCAAATAGTAAAACAAAGGCAATATGATTAAAATCACCAACCCGATTTCAGTGTTACCTTCAAAAAAGCCACCTTCTGGCCCAAGTACCATAAACTGGCCTTTGGTAACAATTGTAAAAATACCACCTTTGATTCCATAAAAACCGATTGAAGCAGCAATCACCCAGATCAGTTGATGAATACGTTCACGTGATTGCAACAACATCATGGTGATAAACACCATCATTTGAATCTTGATCACCCGCTTATAACTATCCCATGCAAATTCAGGTAACAGCGCCTGAGTACAAGAGATTCCCATCCAGATAATAAACAGGATTAACACGACGTTCGTTGAATGTTTGGGAAACCATTTGTTGTCCTTGGCGAACACCATGCTAATGACAGTAACCACCCCAATCACTGCAGCAAACGGAAAATTAACAGCAAAACCAAATGCAAGTCGATGTGGATTCATGTACCCAATCCACGACCACACTAACACACCGATATAAGGACGGCGCATGATGAAGGGGATTGATCCGAAAATCAACAGGAATACGAGTATGTCACGCACTCGACTACTCTCCTTCGAAGCGGTTAGACTTCAGAATAAAACATTTACCTGACAAAATTAATCAACTTGTTGAATGCCATCCAAAAACCACATTGATCCGTGATCATTAGCAGGACGGATAAAATGCCAGAGTTCCTCGACATTCGAGGTAATACTCTCAGGTAACTCATGAATGTTTGCATCAAACAGCACTTGTACTTGTAGTTCGTTATCAACTTGTCGGGCTGACAATACTTGAGCATTGAGTGACATGATCTCAGTGTAATTAGCCGTGCTTTGATTTTCCAAATCCCGCTTGATTTCGGCGAACACTTTATCAGTGGTCATGCGCCGAATTTCAGTCTGGTTGCCAGCATCCCAAGCGCTTTGCAACATCCGAAAAGCGCCTTTTGCACCGTCCAAAAAAGCTGCCTCGTCGAAATCATCAAGTTCAATCGTGGCAAGCACATCATCACTGGATGTGATTGTTTGATCACGAACAGCCTGGTCCTTTTTAAACATCAGATCTGTGTCAAACGCGCGCGGTTGATTTTGACCAGTATGGGTATTGCCAAAACTATTCTCATCATATGTATTTCTGCTATAGGGGACACTCATCGTTCGCTGAGCTCGCATCGCCATGAGTTTAAATACGAGATAGAGTATGCCACCAATAACCAATATGTCGAACATGTTAAAGTTTTCGAATGCACCACCAAAAAACAGAGAACCAAGTAGCCCACCCATTGCTAACGCCCCAAACATGCCCATCATACCGCCACGCTTGCCCATTGACTTGCGTATGGTCTGGTTTTTCGCAGATGCCTGTTTTTGCGCTGGAGATAGTGAACGTTTCAACGGAGCGCGTTTAAACGATTTGTTAAATGAAGGGCGACTACCAAAAGATGCGCCACCGCCAAAACGTCTTGCATGCGCATCACTAACGATTAGCTGACTAAACAGCGTGATCACAACGATAGAAAGAAAAAACGTCAAATAAGTTTGTTTCATTAGGTATTCCTTATTTACGAATGGAATGATAAATATTCAGATATTCCTGAGCAGGCTGATTCCATGAATAATCGGAACGCATGGCATTTAGCGCAATTTGTTGATATTGCTCTGGTTGTTGTTGATAATAATTGAGTGCCCGGTGTAGAGCAGAATCCAGCCCGGTTTGATTAAAGTCTTTAAACACAAAGCCATTGCGTTGTGTTTCTGGCTTCTCTGAATAATCAATATCAAAAACAGTGTCTGCCAACCCACCTGTTTCACGCACGATAGGGACACTTGCATAACGCATTGCTATCAATTGGGTTAAACCACAAGGCTCAAACTTGCTGGGAACCACCATAAAATCAGAACCCGCATAAATTTGGCGCGATAAAGATTCGTCAAAACCAATTTCGACGTGCACATCCGCAGAATCGGCAAATTGTATGGCAAGATCTTTAAATCGCTGGTTAATCACGGGATCAAGGCTAGAACCGAGCAAGATAAACTGGCCATCATTTTGCACGGTTGTCAATAACGCATGCTGAACCAACTCCAAGCCTTTCTGAGGATCAAGCCGACCGATAAATGCAACCAATGGTTTATGGTTCTGTGCCAGTGAAAAGCGTTGGCGCAATGCTTGTTTATTCGCTTGCTTGTGGTCTATTGTGTCAACTGTATAGGGTTTGGTAACAGCAGTATCCGTTGCTGGATTAAAATAATCATAATCCACACCATTGAGAATACCGCTGACTTTATCGCGATGAGACTGTAACACCGGCTCCAGGCCAAACCCCTGATCTTCATCCATCACTTCGATTGCATGGGTTGGAGAAACAGTGGTCACAAAGTTGGAAAAAACAATACCGCCTTTGGCCAGATTCAGCACATGTGAATTAGACAAATCCAGCAAGCTATCAGCATTGCAAAAATAATCCTGCCGATGCAAGCCTGTGGTTTCAAGTAAATCACGACCCGCCAGACCCTGGTGTTTGAAATTATGCATGGTGAAACAAACGCGAGGTTTAGTCATCCCCAATTGCTGGTAGATCTCAAACAGAAAAACTGGCACCAGACCTGTTTGCCAGTCATGGCAGTGAATAATATCCGGAAAAGATTGTGTTTGCCACAAAAACTCGACTGCTGCCCTGGATAAAAAGGCGAAGCGTTGAACATCATCGGCTTCACCGTAAACAACTTGACGTTGATAGAACCTATGCTCAGAATCTGGATCGATAAAAGTACACGACAAACCATGTACAGTACCTTTCCAGACAGTACAGTTAACCATACCGTGATCCCATGGAACTTGCAGATCAGTCTGTACTTGTGTCATATCTTCAATTTGGTCGAACAACAAGCAATCATACTTAGGTAAAATAATATCAACTTGCTGACCCATTTTCTGATGTTGCGCCGACAGTCCGGCAACCACATCACCAAGTCCTCCAACCTTGGCGATCGGAGTTAATTCTGCTGCGACGTGAACAATATGTAATCGCTGTTGGGGAGATGATTGGTCGCTAGTAGAAGTGGTTACCATTAGTTTATGACTCACTATAATTATTATATTGACAACACATTCAGGGTCTCACTGAAGAAGAGAGTAATCATCAAGCACTACGAGCAAGTTGCCGCAACACATAATGCAAAATACCACCGTGTTGAAAATAATCCCATTCCTTGGGAGTATCAATGCGCACAATTGCTTCAAACTGGACGATGGATCCATTGTGTTTTATGGCCATAACTGAAATTGTTTTTGCTCCGTTTTTAAGTGGTGCAATGTCATACCGCTCTGAACCATCTAATCCAAGGTTGCTAGCGTTATCGCGTACCTGAAAAGTCAATGGTAAAATCCCCATACCGACCAGATTGGAACGGTGTATGCGTTCAAAACTTTCAGCAATCACAGCCCGCACACCTTGTAATCTCGGGCCTTTGGCTGCCCAATCACGTGATGATCCACAACCATACTCTTTACCTGCCAAAATTATTAGCGGCACTCCATCCTGTTGATAACGCTCTGCAGCATCATAGATTGGCATTTGATCACCAGATGGAATATGCTTAGTCCAACCGCCGACAACACCGGGAACCAGTTGATTGCGTAAGCGGATATTGGCAAACGTGCCACGCATCATCACTTCATGATTGCCGCGCCGCGCACCATATGAGTTAAAATCTTTTTGTTCAACGCCATGACTAATCAAATAGCGCCCTGCCGGACTATCAGCTTGTATCGATCCTGCTGGAGATATGTGGTCAGTGGTAATGCTATCGCCGAGTAATGCCAGACAGCATGCATCCTGAATCGGTGCAATGGCATCCGGCTGCATGGTCATACCGGTAAAATAAGGTGGATTCTTGACATAGGTTGATTCAGCTTTCCATTCATATAAATCGGTTGCCGCCACATCCAGTGATTGCCAATGTGCATCACCATCAAAAATAGTGTCATAACTGTCTTTGAACATCTCGGCATCAATCGAACTTGCCAAAGTGTCGTTGACTTGTTGCTGACTAGGCCAGATGTCTTTCAGATAAACCGGATTGCCATCACGGTCATTCCCCAGCGCTTCAGTCGTCAAATCAATATTCGTCGTACCCGCCAGTGCATAGGCAATCACCAATGGTGGCGATGCCAGAAAATTCATTTGTACCAGTGCGTGCACCCGTCCTTCGAAGTTGCGATTACCGGATAAGACTGATGCAACAATCAAATCATTATCAATGACTGTTGTGCTCACCGGTTTAGGCAATGGTCCTGAGTTACCAATACAGGTCGTGCAGCCATAACCGACTGAATAAAAACCCAGTTGGTCCAATGCCGATGTTAATTCGGCTTTATCCAGATACTCCGTGACCACCAGTGAGCCAGGAGCCAAGCTGGTTTTAACCCAAGGTTTAACCTTCAATCCCAACTCCACAGCTTTTTTGGCAAGCATGCCAGCACCAACCATCACTGATGGGTTGGAGGTGTTGGTACAGGAAGTAATCGCTGCAATGACTACATCACCGTCTTGCAAACTCACATCGTATTCTGGCATGTCAAGTTTTGCCGAAAGCCGATTGACTTGTCCCGATCGCGATTCAGTCATCGCATCCAGCTCTTTAGCAACCTCGGTTTTCATTTGATCCAGAGTAATTCGATCTTGCGGACGGCGTGGTCCAGCAAGACTGGGTTGCACACTGGCCATATCCAGCTCAAGTATCTTGGTATAGTGAGCATCAGGCATCCCAGAGTAGCGCCACATGTCTTGGGCTTGTGCATAGGCTTCCACAAGGGCAATCTGTTCGATACTACGTCCTGACTGATGCAGATATTTAATGGTTTCCACGTCAATTGGAAAAATGCCGCAAGTGGCACCATATTCAGGAGCCATATTAGAAATGGTTGCGCGATCGGCTAAAGGCAAGTGGTCAAGTCCTGAACCAAAAAACTCAACAAATTTACCAACCACACCTTCCTCGCGTAACTGTTCAACGATGGTTAACACTAAATCGGTAGCAGTAATCCCATCGACCAGCATTCCGGTTAACCGAAAACCAATCACCTGAGGAACTAACATGCTGATCGGCTGCCCCAGCATCACGGCCTCAGCCTCAATACCACCGACACCCCATCCCAATACACCAAGACCATTAATCATCGTGGTGTGCGAATCAGTCCCTACAACAGTATCGGGATAAACAACTGTCTTTCCATCTTGTTGATTGGAAAATACACCGCGTGCCAGATATTCCAGATTCACCTGATGGACGATACCAGTATCAGGTGGTACAACCCTAAAATTGGAGAAGGCTTTACTGCCCCAGCGCAGGAATTCATAGCGTTCTTTATTGCGTTCAAATTCTATTGCAGCATTTTTTTCCATTGCATCGGGGCTGCCAAAATAATCGACTTGAACTGAGTGATCAATCACCAGCTCTGTTGCTGTCAACGGATTAATTTTTTGCGGATCGCCACCCAGTTGCTTCATGGCATCACGCATTGCCGCCAAATCAACCACTGCTGGGACACCGGTAAAGTCTTGCATCAATACACGGGCCGGCGTAAAGGCGATTTCTGACTGAGTTATAGCATCTGGTTTCCACGTTGCCAATGCTTCAATATCTTTACGCGTAACATTGACACCGTCTTCATTTCTGAGTAGGTTTTCCAACAAAACTTTCAGAGAAAACGGTAACTTACCAATTTCAAAAGAGATTTCAAGCGCTCTAAGCGCGCAGTAATCGTAATCCTTACCATCGACTTGAAGTGTCGAGCGCGCGTTAAAACTATCCATGATTTCTCCTGGTGCTGATTGCAATAATAAGGAGGAGGGTTCAATAATACGACTGTCTGGTCTTTTGTCCGTCTACTGTGTTGTTGTAACAGTTAAGTAGCGTGTTAGTGACAAGTTAGGAACGTGCATGGAATAACTTGAACAATGATGGCGCAGGATTTTTGTTTCTGACCAAACGATCTCAAGAGGCGCATAGTGATTCTACGCAACGATTGAGATGGTTTGGTCAGGAGCAAAAAGATCAGCCAGAATGTTCAAGTTATTTCATGCAGGTTCCTTAGTATGCCTTGAAGACAAACAAAAATTCTGTGTCAAACTTTGTATATTATTGAATCCTCACTCCTAAATAGATGACTTGAAGACAGTGATCAGTCAATCAATTCTGCGATATTATACAGACAATCGAGTTGAGTCGATATTGAAGTTGAATTTCCTTGTTACTGATTCTGGACAATGAGGTGTCGTAACAATGCATCAATAATATACTTTCCGCACATGAAAATTTAGCATCTTGTGCACACACGTTTTGTGTGTAAATCTGGCAACGGATCGTTGCGTTGGGAAACCTTGCTGTAGAGTGATTACAGCTAAGATTTCCCGCCTTACACTCCACAAAATATCACACACAATAGGCTACATTTTCATGTGCGAAAAGTATAAAGCTGCACGTGACTGCTGAATCTTAGAAACAAGGAAATATTGATGACTATAAACACAACAATTATTAACGATTGCTGAAGCAAACAGACAAACGAGAATTTAATAACATCCGGAGTTATTAAATTCTCGTTCCTTATCAAGTTGAAATTACGAAAAAAACTGTTTCAATCCATCCAGCCAGGTATGTTCCTGGGGATTATGTCGACTGCTATTGGTTTCCAGAGAACGATCCAGCTGATTGATGAGCTCTTTCTGTTCTTTGGTTAAATTGACGGGTGTTTCTATGATGACTTTGCATAATAAATCCCCATGCCCACCACCACGCGCTGGCTTAACACCTTTACTTTTCAGACGAAAGGTTTTGCCTGTTTGGGTTTCAGCTGGAATTTTTAAGCTCACCTTACCATTCAGCGTGGGCACTTCCAGTTCACCACCCAGACAAGCTGTGGAAAAACCGATTGGCATGTCGCAGAACAGATCGCGTCCATCACGTTTGAATAGCGCATGTTGTTTGACATGCATTTGCACAAACAAGTCACCTGCAGGTCCGCCACGCAATCCAACCTCACCTTCTCCTGCAAGACGAATACGATCGCCAGTATCAACACCAGCTGGAATTTTCACTGACAAGGTTTTGTCTTTCTTAATACGCCCTTGCCCGTGACAAGTACGGCATCGATCCTTGATTTGATCTCCGCTGCCACCACAGGTTGGACAAGTCTGTTGCATTGAGAAAATACCTTGACTCATCTGTACAACGCCATGACCTTGACACATGGTACAAGTGCTTGGTGATGTTCCTTTCTTGGCTCCGCTGCCATTACAGTCTTCGCAAGACGATAACACTGGCACATCAATCTTGACTTCAGTTCCCGCAACTGCGTCTTCCAGTGTCAACTCCAGGTCATATAACAAATCTGCGCCACGTTGGGCACTGGGACGACCGCCTCCACCTCCTCTTCCACGACCCCCACCAAAAATATCAGAAAATACATCGCCAAACATATCGCTGAACGCATCGGTCGCACCACCACCAAATCCAGCGCCACCTTGATTGACTCCAGCATGACCAAAACGATCATATGCAGCACGTTTTTGTGGATCAGATAAAATATCGTAGGCTTCTTTGGCTTGTTTAAACTGCTCTTCAGTATCCGTATCACCTTGGTTGCGATCCGGGTGATATTTCATTGCCAGCTTGCGAAACGCCTTTTTCAATGCGGCGTCATCAACATCTCGCGAAACACCTAATACATCATAATAATCTGCTTGTTCTGCCATAATCTACAATTCAAAATCCAAAAAGCCACTTCGTTAACCGAAGTAGCTATTTTATTAAATAATCCAGGCATCAGTCCAATTGGCTGTCCGAGATAACGTAAAAGAAGGCATGGGTTAACATCAACAACAGTTATTTCTGATTGCGATGCTAAATCACCATACCTTCCCTCTGGATGAAAACCCTATCCAGATACTATCAATACATCATGACTCTTTCTTGTCGTCTTCGACTTCCTCAAACTCGGCGTCAACCACATTATCATCTGCGGCTGCAGACTCTGCCTGTTCAGGTGACTGTTCTGCACCTGCTTCAGCTTGTGCCTGGGCATAGGCTTTTTCGGCAAGTTTACCAGCCGCTTCACTCAAAGTTGTTACTTTCGCTTCGATAGCATCTTTGTCATCACCTTTCAGAGCTTCTTCAAGATCAGCAACTGCCGTTTCAATTGCAGTTTTTTCATCTGCCTCAACCTGGTCAGCCAAATCCTCCAATGATTTTTTGGTGCCATGAATCAAACCCTCAGCCTGATTTCTGACATCAACCAATTCACGTAGCTTGCGATCCTCTTCAGCATGGGCTTCAGCATCTTTGACCATGGCTTCGATCTCTTCATCTGACAAGCCGCTGGATGCTTTGATAATAATTGATTGCTCTTTACCCGTTGCCTTATCCTTGGCTGATACATTGAGAATACCGTTAGCATCAATATCAAAGGTCACTTCAATCTGTGGGACTCCGCGTGGTGCTGGTGGAATATCTGCCAGATCGAATTTACCTAATGACTTGTTACCACCAGCCATTTCACGCTCACCTTGCAAGACATGCACGGTTACCGCAGTCTGGTTATTTTCAGCAGTGGAGAAGATTTGTGATGCCTTCGCAGGAATTGTAGTGTTTTTCTCGATGAGCTTGGTCATCACTCCACCCATGGTTTCAATTCCCAATGAGAGTGGAGTCACATCCAGCAATAACACGTCTTTGACATCACCGCCAAGCACTCCAGCTTGAATTGATGCGCCCAGGGCAACCGCTTCATCCGGGTTGACATCCTTGCGTGGTGCTTTACCAAAAATCTGCTCAACGGTTTCCTGCACTTTAGGCATACGGCTTTGTCCGCCAACCAGAATCACCTCATCAAGATCTGAATTGGACAGTCCGGAATCTTTCAATGCCTGTTGGCAAGGACCTTTGGTACGCTCAACCAACTCACTAACCAGCGATTCCAGCTTGGCTCGCGTCAGAGTTACGTTAAGATGTTTTGGTCCTGTTGCATCAGCTGTGATATAGGGGATGTTAATATCAGTTTGCGTGGTTGAGGATAATTCAATCTTCGCTTTTTCAGCAGCTTCTTTCAAACGTTGCAGCGCCAGTGGATCATTGTGTAAATCAACACTGTTGTCTTTTTTGAATTCGTCCGCCAGAAAATCAATAATGCGCAGGTCAAAATCTTCGCCACCAAGAAAAGTATCACCGGAAGTCGACAACACTTCAAACTGCTGCTCACCATCCACATCGGCGATTTCAATAATGGAAACATCAAAAGTACCGCCACCTAAGTCGTAGACAACGATTTTTGAATCACCACTGTTTTTTTCCATGCCATAAGCAAGTGCAGCCGCAGTTGGTTCATTGATAATACGCTTAACAGTCAACCCGGCAATCTGTCCTGCATCCTTAGTCGCTTGACGTTGCGAATCATTAAAGTATGCCGGTACGGTAATCACCGCTTCTTTAATTTCTTCGCCCAGAAAAGCTTCAGCGTCTTTTTTCAATTTCATCAAAATACGTGCTGAGACTTCAGGTGGCGCCATTTTCTTGCCATTCGCATCCACCCAAGCATCGCCATTATCAGCGGCGATAATTTTATAAGGCACCATTTTGATATCTTTTTGAACAACATCGTCTTTAAACTTACGGCCAATCAAACGCTTGATCGCAAATAAAGTATTTTCTGGATTGGTAACAGCCTGACGTTTTGCCGCCTGCCCAACCAACACTTCATCATTTTTAGTAAATGCCACAATTGATGGCGTGGTGCGCGCACCCTCTGCGTTCTCAATAACGCGCGGTTTGCCGTTTTCCAGAACGGCAACACACGAGTTTGTGGTTCCTAAATCGATTCCAATAATCTTTGCCATGAAACTCTCCTACTGATTCCTAAATAATATGTATACGTGTATGGTGTTTATTCCGCTTTCGAAACAATGACAAGTGCTGGACGTAACAAACGATCATGTATTTGATAGCCTTTTTGCATGACTTGAACCACTGTATCCGGCTCGGTTTCTGATGAAGGTTGTGTCGCCATTGCCTGATGAAATTCTGGATCAAATTGTTCACCCAATTCACCGACAGGCTGGATCTTAAATTTTTCCATAATACCAATCAGCAGCTTTAAGGTGAGCTCACTACCTTCACGTAATTTTACCGTCTCAGGATCGTCGGTTTCTGATGCCTGGATACCTAACTCCAGGCTGTCAATCACGGCCAGTAGTTCTTTTGCAAATTTTTCAACTGCGTATTTATGGGCATTTTCCAGTTCGCGATCTGTTCTGCGTCGCAGATTTTCCATTTCGGCTTTGGCACGCAAGAATTGATCATGACTGTCCTCAGCTTTAGCAGACATTTCTTGCACTTGCTGCTCCAGATCCTCAATAATTAGTGACTCGTCATCGTCAACTTGTTGAGTTTCTTGCTCATCTTCAAGCACTTCATCGGTAACCTTTTGCTCGTCACTCTGGTCTGCTAACTCATCAATTTTTGCCTCAGCTTCATCAAGAGCTTCAAGTAGTTCATCATGCTCTTGCTTATCCTGCTCGCCATTCATTAAAATCTCCTAGATGCACTGATATGCTGTCAAAATACGCTGAGTAGTTACCCATACACAACCACTTATTTGTGAGCTGTGACAGATTAATTGCTAATTACTCAGCCGTGCTGTGTCAGTTGAAATTTAGCGCGGTTAGGAGGCTGTCCGAGAATAGAGAACCTACTGCGGAAAAGCCCATTTTGGCCAGATTTTCCGATCATTTTCGTTAAATAGGCCACTATTCGCCTCAAATGATCGAAATATCTGACTCAAAATGGGTTTCCCTTGCTACGGCTTCTATTCTCGGACAGCCTCCTAGAACTCTCCAAAAGGTGTTCAGATGGAGGCTTATTGCTTTGGAGACACGAAAATTGACAGCTAAAGAATTAATGCTTATTAACTACACTGTCTGATTTATGGGGACGTTTTTTTGTGGTTCAAGACCTCACCAAGTAATTTTGCTGTAATATTTACCAGCGGAATCACTTGATCATAATGCATGCGTGTTGGACCAATAACGCTCACGACTCCGGCAACCTGACCACCAACCAGATAAGGCGAGGTAATGAAACTGCATGATCCCAATGCTGCTTCACCGCTTTCTTCACCAATAACAATTCTCACACCGTCATCAGCTGCTCGCTGATCCAGTAGCTTTAAAATGGATTGTTTGTGATTGAATGCTTCAAATAATTCCCGAAGCCGTGCAACATCACCAAAATCAGGGCAATCCATTAAATTGGTTTGCCCTGCCAGCACGAAATCATCGCCTTGGTGTTCAGTTTCAAACGCCAAACTGGCAACATGAGCGGCACGTGCAATCTGACGTTCCACTAATTCCTGAGCTTGCTTGAGCATATCAGCCAGACTAGTGCGTACTTCATTGATTTCTCGTCCGCCATAGACTGCATTGAGATAATTTGCAGCTTCAACCAATTCTGATGGTGAGGATTGATGTTCTGGCTTGACTACACGATGATGAACATCCTGCTCATTGGTAACCAAAATCACCAATACACGATCTTCAGATAAGGGCAAAAATTCAATGTGTCGAAATATGTGATCATTTTGTTGAGGCAAAGTGACCAGTCCAGCCATACGCGACACATCGGAGAGCAATTCAGATGCTGTTGACAACATATGCGCAGGATCAGATGCTTCTTCCAATCGACTACGTAATTTTTTGATTGCGCCACCACTCAGAGGACTAACAGTCAACAATGAATCGATAAACACACGATAACCATTGACAGTCGGGACGCGACCTGCAGAAGTATGCGGTGATTCAACCAATCCCATATCCTCAAGATCAGCAACCACATTGCGAATACTGGCTGGACTGAGCTTAACTTTCACTTCCTTGGAAAGCGCACGTGATCCCACTGGTTGTCCATCGTCAATATAACGTTCAACCAGAATCTTCAAAATCTGGCTGGCTCGATCATTCAAGTCAGGTTGTTTATCCACAATTAACCTCTTTTTTTATAATTATATTTTAGCACTCTTCGTGGATGAGTGCTAACATCGGCTTTGTTACTAAGGAACGTGCATGGAATAACTTCGACAACTGGCTTGTCTTTTTGCTCATCTTCTGCGTTGCACAAACAGTTACATAGCTCACTATGCGCCCGTTTTCGCGCCTTGAATATGAACAGTAATTTGACAACAATGGCCTACGTCAATTGTTCAAGTTATTTCATGCACGTTCCTAAACTACATTATCCCGCACTTCTGGTAGGAATACTTCAGAAAACGCTCCATCTTCATTAGCAGCTCATACACAAAATATTTACTAGAGAATGGAGGAATTCAATCATTTGCGTATTCTGGAGTGTCTTTTGTCCATTGTCATTGTTGATACAAAAGATACATGGCCCACAATGCGCCTGCTGCTGCGCCTTGAAGAAAACAGTGTGGTTGTATTAATCAAGACCGAACCAAGCCACAGAACACATTAAAGTTCGGTCTTTCTCAATCCATCAAGCAAGGAATGATGCGGAATGCTAAAAATAGTCACCGGGTTAATGTGTTATTGGCTTGAACAAGCTGTGATCGACAAACGTGCATGAAACAACTTGAACATTCTGGCTGGTATTTTTTTGCTCCTGACCAAACGCTCTCAATCGTTGCGTAGAACAACGATGCGCCTCTTGAGATGGTTTCGTCAGAAACAAAAA
>JAZGEP010000377.1:0-4371 GCA_036478815.1 Methylococcales bacterium | reverse complement strand
CAGATCAATACGATGTGATTGTTTGTGCAGATTTGTTGGAGCATTTACGCTCGCCGCAACAATTACTGGTTCAGCTCAAGGATTTTGTAAAAGCAGATGGAAGCATTTTATTGTCTGTACCCAATGTGAGTCATATTGGACTGGTTAGCGATTTGATTGAGGGTGCATTTGAGTATCGTTCAGAAGGCTTACTTGACGCCACACATTTACGCTTTTTTACGCGATATTCACTCAACAACCTGTTACATGAAAGTGGCTTGAGAATTAGTTCGATTGAGACGATCGAACTTGATCCAGGTGAGACAGAATTCAATCAACCTACGGATGCTTTTCCCCCAAAACTTGTGAACCTGCTGGTTTCCAGGGCGGATGCTTTAACCTATCAGTTTATTGTGGACGTAGAGTTTGATGATCAAACAGCACTGACTCAGATTGAGGAAGAGCAACTGGACGACTCCACCGCGGTATCACTCAGTTATTCTGCTCAGTTATTCTGGCGTCGTGAAGATCAAAACTATGATCATAGCCGTAGCGTGACTGCGAATGGCCGGATTGGAGAAGAAAAACAACAATTGACTTTACCCATTCCGGCTTTGGAGAAAACATGTAGTGCATTGCGTGTTGAATTGGCTGATCGACCGGGATACGTCAGAGTTCATGCGATTAAATTACACGATGATACTGGGCATTTAGTCTGGGAATGGAATGGCAATACCGAAACTTTATTAGTACTCGGATCGCGGCAAAATATTGAAATTGCTGATTTGGCAGAGGATCCAGGCGCTGCTGTTGTACTGCTAGGCTCTGCTGACAGTTATTTCGAATTGCCAATTCCTGCTTATTTGCTTGAAGCGTTATTGAACGGTGGTAGCTTACAGTTGACGCAATCATTTCCCATGTCGGCAGACTATCTGGCACTCGCCCCACGTTTGATGCACTTGTCTCAGGCACAAACACAACAGATTGATGAGCTGAAGCAATTGATCGCGTTGCGGGATAGTGAATTGGCTGTGCGCGATGCAACCATTAAGGCTCATGCTGGAAGCCCCGAAGAACGCGAGAAACTGATCGTTGGTCAACAACATGAAATAGAAGAACTCAAACATTTAGCTGAATTACAGGCTCAACAAATTGAACAACGTGAACAATTCATTGATGAACGCGACCAATGGTTGGTTGAAAAACAGGATAAGGCCGAACAGCAGTATCAGAAGATACAAGCGCTGGAAGCGTTAATGAGAGAGTATGACATCGATATTACCCGACGCACCAGCAATGTTGCGTTTCGCGAGCAAGCCATTGGGCAGCAATTACAAATACGTGATGACTCAATCGGCACGTTGAGTAGTCAGATTGACGAACTGCAACTGCAGCTGGAGTATCGCTTGAGCATGCGTTTTTGGTTGAAGAGACCTTTGGTTTATTTGCGAGACAGTATTTTTAACAAGCAGCAATGATGGTGACTGACTGTGTTGATATTATTATTCCAGTCTACAATGCCCCGCAGCAAGTTGAGGACTGTGTTAATAGTGTATTGTGCAATACCGAAGCAGATTTTAAGCTGATCATCATTGATGATGCTTCCCCAGATCCGCGTATTGGAGCTTATTTAGCCAAACTGGAACAAATGAATGATCAGCGCATCCAGGTGATGAGAAACCAGAAAAACCTTGGTTTTATTGGAACGGTTAATCGTGGTATGGCAATCAGTAACCGTGATGTAGTGTTACTCAATTCGGATACGTTAGTAACACCAGGCTGGTTGCAAAAGCTTAAAAACTGTATGGCGTCGAATAGTCGAATTGGTACGATTACACCGTTTTCTAACAATGCTGAAATCTGCTCGTTTCCGTTGTTTTGCCAGAGTAATCCAGTACCGGAAAATCCTGATCTGGTCGCTCAGGCGATTGCTGCTACACAACCCCCAACCTATCCAGAAATCCCCACCGCAGTTGGGTTTTGTATGTACATCACCCGAACCTTATTAAATGAGATCGGACTCTTTAACGAGCAAGCATTTGGCCGTGGTTATGGAGAGGAAAATGATTTTTGTCGACGTTCGGTCAACGCTCGATATCGTAATGTGTTATGCGATGATGCTTATGTCGTGCATGTTGGCTCGTGTTCGTTCGGTGATGAGAAACAAGCGCATTGCGAACGCAATATGCAAGTATTGCTGGATTTGCACCCTGACTATATGGATGTGGTCAGTGCGTTTATTGCCAAAGACCCGATCAAACCAATTCGCGAAGCGGCCCAAGCTCGATTGCAACAGTTGATGACTAAAGCAGAACATCAACAAACATCTTCTGAACCGATAGTGGAGAAGAATTTATTCGCACGTTTAAGGCATTTATTTCATGGTTAAATAATGGCAGATTATCCAGGCATTTCTCTTTCGATGACAAGCACAAGTACTCCGGCGTCAGAAGCCGATGTGATTGCTTTTGATCAGTGTTCCAGTTTCAATTTACCAGGTGCAATGGTCTTGTTGAAAAGCCATCGCAGTGGTATGCGTGTGCTGGTGCCAGCAGACATCTTCGGATTACTTCAAAATTGTGTGCATTACCGAACCATAGCCCATCATGTTGAACATCTAGTGAGTTTGGATCCAGCCATCGCAGAACATCAAAACCAGCTGGAACAAGTGCTTAAGGATTTAACATCGCAAGGAGTGATGAGCTCAGGGCAGCAATGGCTTGGTGGCGTAAAATCAGCAGAGATACCTGCCAGACAACCCGCTGCATTTGCAGGGACATTTATTCGCACCTGTGATCGTCCAGCCCAGTTAAAACGCTTGCTGGATAGCTTGAGTCAGCACCAACAACGCTTTGGGCATCATCATCGTTATATCGTCGTCGATGATTCCAGAGAAACTCAAAGCCAACAACAAAATCAAGTGATTTGTAGCGATTGTGAAAACAACAATGGCTTGCGGGTTGTGTACTATGGCATGCAACAACAAGCAGATTTTCAGAGCAAATTAGCTCAAGTATTTCCAGATCATGCTGATACGATTAACTGGTTGCTGGCGCGTGATGATGATTTATCTGCAAGCGTGTTTACCGGAGGTCGCCTGCTCAATCATATAGTCTTGCTGGCAGCAGGTAAACGCTTTGCTTTGTTTGATGATGATGCTGTCTGTCAGCCGTATCAATCACCAGAGATGCAACATCGCTGGAATTTCAAGGCAGAACCAAAAGACAGCTGGTTTTATCAGGATAGAGACCAGCTGTTTGCAGAATTGGTGTCAGCTGACCTTGATCCACTGACACGCCATCTTGACGTATTAGGCAAATCCTTGGGACAAGTCGTGAAGGATTTGTCAGCCGTAGAATTGGGAGTCGATGCGCTTGATGGTGTTACCTCAAATGATAGCGAGAGTCTAAAGCCAGAAACTTCAATTCTGGTTACCCGAAATGGCACCTTTGGCGATCCAGGAACTTCATCAATGACCTGGATCTATCAGCAAGATGGCAAAGCGCTTGAACATTTAACTAAAGATCATCAAAGCTTTAAGCAATATTGTAATAACCGGACAACATGGTTGGGTAGCCATCGCTTCCGGGTCGTAAATGAAACTGTTCTGATGACGACGACACTCACTGGTATCGATGGTTCGCAAATGATTCCACCCACGGGACCGTGTTATCGAAATGAGGATTATTTATTCAGTCGCTTGCTTAAATTTACACATCCATCCAGTGCCATTTTCGAATTTCCGTGGGGATTGCCGCATTTACCAGAACCACCGCGTCAATGGCAAGCTGCACAACTGGATGAACCGAAAACAGTTGGTATTTTGGGGTTCTTGGCGGATCTTGCCAATAATGTGCAAAATTTGTGCATTGCACAATCTCCACAACAACGTTTGCGTTATCTCGGCGAAACCTATCGTACGCTTGCTAATGCAGAGCTTGAGAAATTAAACGATGGTATCGAAGAAAATCTTCTCAACGCCAGGACAGCAACAATAGCGACGATGCAATCGAAATTAGATCATCATTCTGATCAACCACAATACTGGATTGAAGATTTGCAACGCATTATTGATGCGAATAAAAAGCATTTGGCACAGCCAGAACAAAACTTGTTTCCGGATGCTGAAGCAGGTGACACGAGTCGTGCTCAAGTCCAAACCTGCCAGCAAGTACTTGGCAGATTTGGTGATGGATTAATTTTATGGTCACTGCTGTGGGAGTATTGCAAAAAAAATGATGGCTTAAAATGAATTTTTTGTTACCCATGGGGGTGCTGATTTAAAATAATGTCATCCTACAAACACACTTGTGCGCCATATTGCTCAATATTCCCCCAAAATTGTTGCCAACGCCCTTTTGATTGAACCAGTGCTCGTAACGACAAAATCAC
>JAZGEP010000376.1:0-10472 GCA_036478815.1 Methylococcales bacterium | reverse complement strand
CTGTTTCTTATCTGGTTTTCAGTAGAGCTAACAACTTGAACTCAATATTCACGGCTCACGTAAGAATTGAATTCGCGAAATGTAAAACAGTATATGACTCAACCTGTGGCTTGTTCATAGCCATGTTTTATTTTGATGAGTAAGACACAATCGTGTTTCCATTCACCGGCTTTATGGGATCATTACAGAAGGTTGGGGTAATGAATTTTCGGAATCGACCGTTCACTTTGCTCACGCAAAGCAATGGATTATTTTATGCGCTCAACAAGTTTTGCCAGTGAGAATTCACCAGCCTTTTTGAATACTTAGGGCCTGCACCAATTAAAAATTAAGAGCTGGACAACTGCCCTTCCAGTTTGTTTATGTTCAGTCGATTTCAAAAAATACGGTAGCCTATTCTGCTTTACACTACTTTTAACACCTTTACTCTATTTATAAACTACGCTATCCTGTTGAATATAAATAGTTATAGGTAGCACGCAGCTTTTTGTGGATCGTTTTTTCAAGCGTTTGAGTGATAATCGAGCATTCGAATCGCCGTGCCCCACCAATTTTTATAATATTCCCTCGTAATTCCAGTGACAACGGCTTTTCTGTTCTACATTAACGCTTATCTCAGGTTGTTTTCATCTATCATCAGCAGTCGTGGTATTTTCTATAATGATAGGCATTAGAATTCTACAGCCTCGTTACAGAGAGCTTATTTGGTACAAAACATGGGCGGGTTTACGTGCTGAAGCATCACAGAATTATCTGAGCTTTTTATGGTGGATACTTGAGCCGTTGTTGTCAATGGCGATTTATTATTTGGTATTTGGTCTTTTGATTCCGCGCGGTACACCTGATTTTGTGCCATTTTTGCTGATTGGTCTGATTACTTGGCAATGGTTTGCGAATACAATTGTTCATAGTTTGAATTCAATTATCGGCAACCGCCAATTAATGACACAAGTTGATTTACCCAAGGCTGTGTTTCCCAGTGTGATCGTCGGAATGGATGTTATCAAATTTTCCTGCGTATTCATCTTGCTTTTAGTGTTTTTATGGCTATATGGTTTCATGCCTAGCTGGCACTATTTTGCTTTGCCTGTAGTGATGCTGGCGCAATTTACCCTGATATTGACTTTCTCGTATTTAGCAGCTGCAATTATTCCGTTTTTCCCTGATTTGCGTTTTCTTGTTCAAGCAATGTTGCAATTGGTATTCTTTGTTTCTGGAATTCTGTTTGATGGGAAATCTATCCCGGAACAATACCAGCAATACTTCTATCTCAACCCGATGGCAAATGTGATTGACGCTTATCGCGATATCCTGATGCATCACCAATGGCCAGATTGGCCTGCATTAGTTGTCGTGTTTGGATTTGGTTTTATTGGTCTGTGCTTTGGGTATGCAATCATCGCATATTACGACCGTTATTATCTGCGCATTATTGCCAGATAAATGTTGTTGCGAAAAAGATAGACGATCAATCACTATGAAGAATTTCGAGCACACCGATGTCCCACCAATTATCTCAGTGCGTCATGTAGGAGTTACCTACTCACGCAAGGGTTTGTTTCAATCTAGCAGTTTTGAAGCATTAAAAGATGTGTCTTTTGATTTGTATAAAGGCGAATCGCTCGCTGTACTCGGGCGTAATGGTGCAGGGAAAAGCACCTTGTTGCAATTACTGGCTGGTGTACTTCAACCAGATCGGGGAGAATTGATTAATCGTGGCGTACAACCACAGTTACTAACCCTGCAAGTTGGTTTCGACCCTAAGCTGACTGGTCGTGATAATGCTATTCTAAGCGGGATTCTACTCGGACGCAGACGACGTGAAGTCGAAGCACAGCTGGATCATATTTTTGAATTTGCAGAGCTTGAGCAATTCATTCACTCTCCATTGTCCACCTATTCAACAGGGATGAGGGCAAGGCTGGGTTTCGCAGTCAGCACATACCTTGAACCTGATGTGCTGCTGATCGATGAAGTACTCTCAGTCGGTGATGCAGATTTTCAAATCAAGTCAAGAAAAATCATGGAAGACAAAATCGCCTCAAATAAAACCGTTGTGATCGTCTCACATAACGTTGGAATGATACAGAAATACTGTAATCGTGCAGTCTGGATTGATCAAGGAATCAGTCGGATGGAAGGCTCTGTAAATGAGGTAGCAAAAGCCTATGCTCAGACTACCACATCTGCTGTAAAGCGCTGATAAGGAGCACGATCCAATGATCAAACTGTTGAAAACCTGACCAATTCAATAATCAGTGATTAACATTACTCTCTCTGTTTTACCGCCTTAGAACATATCCAAGATCTTAATCAAGGGATGCAGCGCAAGGCAAAAGTGGACGCAATAGCACAGCATACTGAAGTATGTGATTTATTGCGAGTTACCTTATTTCCTCTTTTGCGAAATCATCGACTGCGATAATTTTGCGTCTTGCAAACTCAACTGATTGCACTTGTTGCGCCTCAATCTCAGTCAGCAATCCAGCTTGCAGGGCTCTCGCATACAGTGGATCGTCTCCTTTTGCTTTTATTTTCCCTGATTTGACTGCTTGTTTTAGTTTTTTTTCAATCAGTTCTGTTGCTGTCACTAATTCCAAAGTTTTTTGCAGCTCAGCAATGGGTTGGTTGGACTGTTCTGGAATAAATATCCCGTCACATAACCTGTCGCGTGCTTCACTTGGTATCATTAGTAATTGCATCGCTTGTCGATGCATATCATCTGATGGCATGGAAAAACAACGACCTGTCGGAAAAGTACCAATGCGTAATAGTGTGCCTATTATCGGAACAGGATAATTGGCATACAGTGCGAACAAACTTTCCTGTAATTGATACAAACAGTATTGACTCGCCCAATGCATTAACACTTCATCTTGCTCAGGTCGACCTTGATCTTCAAAACGTTTCAATACGGCCGAACCCAGATACAAATAACTCAACAAATCACCAATCCGGGCAGAAGTGTTTTCTCGCCGCTTCAACTGCCCCCCCAACAAACCCATGCTCACATCAGATACCATCGCCAACACTGCACTAAAGCGGGTTATTTGCTGATAATAGCGTTTGGTCGGGCCATCATGTGCAGCTCGCACCAAACGTGCATTTGTGAGACCAAGCACGAAGCTTCGCACTTTATTGCTTCCAAAGTAGCCAAGGTGCTTGAATAACAATTTATCAAATTGATCCAGTGCTTCTACTTGATCAACATTGGCAGCAGCTTTCATTTCATCCAAAACATAAGGATGACAACGCACTGCGCCTTGACCAAAGATAATCATATTGCGGGTTAGAATATTCGCGCCTTCCACCGTAATACTGATTGGAATCGATTGATAAATTCTACCCAGATAATTCAGCGGTCCCATCATAATCGCTTTGCCGCCATGAATATCCATTGCATCATTAATCAAGATGCGCATGTTTTCAGTAAGATGGTATTTGATGATCGCAGTGACTACTGATGGCTTGATATGTTGGTCTAGCGCACTCAGTGTTAGTGTTCTTGACGCATCAATCAGATAGGATAAACCGGCAATTCGCCCCAGTGGGATTTGTATCCCTTCAAAACGACCAATCGGTAGATGAAATTGCTGGCGAATCGCTGCATAAGCCCCCGTTGTAAAACTTGCCAACTTTGCAGCGCCAGCGCTCAAGGCAGGCAAGGAGACACCGCGACCTTCGGCCAGACATTCCATCAACATACGCCAGCCTTGACCTGCATAGTCTTGACCGCCAACTAGCCAGTCAATCGGGATAAATACATCGTCACCTGAGGTGGGGCCATTCTGGAACGGGATATCAATGGGGATATGACGGCGACCAATAGTGACTCCCGGTGTATCGGTGGGAATTAACGCCAAGGTGATGCCAATGTCTTCATTGTCACCAAGCAAATGATCTGGATCATACAGTTTAAACGCCAGACCAAGTAATGTGGCTACAGGGGCAAGCGTGATATAACGCTTCTCCCAGTTGAGGCGAATCCCAAGAACGTTTTTTTCGTCATTAAAATCTTGTTTGCAGACAATACCTGAATCAGTCATTGCCCCGGCATCACTGCCCGCTTCCATGCCGGTTAAAGCAAAACAAGGGATTTCAGCACCAACGGCCAGTCGTGGCAAGATATGCTGCTTTTGCTGCTCAGTGCCATAGCTTAACAATAATGCACCAGGACCTAGAGAATTTGGAACCATGACAGTCACTGCGGCGGTAATACTGCGCGTGGCAATTTTCATTACCACACTAGAATGCGCTAACGCAGAAAATTCCAGCCCGCCAAATGCCTTAGGAATAATCATCCCGAAGAATTTTTCTTGCTTCAGAAATTCCCAGATTTCAGGAGGTAAATCTTTATCGCTATGAGAAATCTGCCAATCATCAAGACGCTCGCACAAGGCTTGCACTGGGCCATCTAGAAAGGTTTGTTCTTCGTCACTGAGCTGTGGTTTTGGCGTGGAGAGTAATAACTCCCAGTTCGGGTTACCGCTAAATAGTTCAGCATCCCACCAAACCTCACCCGCCTCCATAGCTTCCCGCTCAGTATCGGACAACGGCGGCAAAACTTTTTGAAACAGACGGAGAACAGGTTTACTGATTAATCGCTTACGCAATATACGTAGATTAAGCAACAACAAAATGCCAAGCACTGCAAAGGCGATGATGAAAAAACCTACAGTTAATACAGGCAGTAACAAGAAACTAACCAAAAGGTAGAAGAAAAGACTAACCGACCAGGACTGCAGCGTTACCCTCAAGTAAGCAAGTCCTAGAAATAAACAAACAAGGCCCGCGAGAAAAACAGACATCTTACCTCCTTGTGTTTATACAAAAGATTATTCTCTACTAATGTCTAACGCTTCTAGCAAGGTTTGTCAAATAATTTTGCCATTGAGTGACAATAGAATAGACAAACAAACTCACTATAGATTGATTGTCTATTCAGTGCTAAAGTTTGCACTGGCGAGGAAAACAGCATAAACATCTGAATAAAGACAAGTCTGTTGTTGAAATTATTTCGTAACTACTATTTTGCTCAAGAGCAAGGCGAAAGCGCGGAGTTTATAGGTATCAATGAGCACTTTCCAGACAGCGATTGGGCAAAATAGAGGGTAAGCTGAGTAGTTACGTTATTTATTGCACGTTCCTAAGGAACGTGCAATAAATAACTTGAACAATTGGCGTAGGATTTTTGTTCATATTCAAGGCGCGAAAACAGGCGCATAGTAAGCTATGTAACTGTTTTCACAACACCGAAGATGAGCAAAAAGACAAGTCAATTGTTCAAGTTATTTTATGCACGTTCCTAAGCTAATAGTGTCCAAAAATCCAATACCCAACTCTGAAACTGACAATGACTAATGGATCAAACAATGAACACACTGAAACAAAATCTTAGAGGTATTTCATTTGCAATTGTTAGTATTGTATTATTTTTTGTCGTCGCAGGATGCTCATCAGAGTCAGAAAAAGACACTCGAGAAAATAATCGATCAGAGCAGACAAAATTAAGCTCGTCAACAAAATCTAGCGAGTTATCATACTTGTCCGATCATCCTCATGATGAAACCGTTACAGATATGGAAAAGCATAAATTTCAGCATAAATTCGCTGATCAGTGTGTGGAACGCGAAATTCGCAATTCTCCTGAAGCAAAAAGCAACAAGAGAAGCTTAGAAAAAACCTGCATGTGTATTGCAGATTACATGATGAAGGATTTAACAGCGGTAGAAGCTGAAAAATTTCTCGACGAAAAGAAAAATCCACGATCACTACAGATTCGCTTTAATAACGCGACCTATTTTTGTTCAAAAAACCAATAAAATTATTTTCAAATATCAGTTAATTTAATTTCCAAGTTATTTTAATCGATTCATGGAATTACAAAATAAAGTTATTCAAGTGGTTTGTCGAAATAAATAGATCATTACTTGTCTTTTTGCTCCTGACGAAACGATCGCAATCGTTGCGTAGGCAACTATGCGCCTCTTGAGATCGTTTCGTCAGGAGCAAAAAGACCAGCCAGCATGTTCAAGTGATTTCATGCACGTTCCTTACCCTGTTTTTCAGTATGAAAGCTTATAATTTTCAAAAATTTCTTTTTTAAACAATCAATAGATAGTTGCAAATTAATGGTGTGAACAATGGATAACAAAATCATGATGCTGGGTACTGGCATGAGCAACAAAGGTGGCATTTCCTCTGTTGTCAAAGATTACCAAGATTACGGCATTCTTAAAAGGCTAGGGATAAATTATTATGCAACACACAGAGATGGTACAAAATTAGTCAAGTTATTATTTTTCGTGTCTCAGTTTTCAGTTATTTTAGTTAAGATGCCTTTTTATAAAATAATACATTTTCACACTGCTACAGGTTGGAGCTACCGAAGGCTTTCCATAATATTTTCACTAGCGTGGTTATATAGGAAACAAACGATTTGGCATATACACACAGGCGAGCTTCATCTCTATTACGATAATGCTAGTACGCTTGAAAAACAGATGATCAAATTCGTTCTACGAAACGCGGATGTAGTGATCGCTCTATCTTCGAACTGCAACAAAATGATCGAAGACATTGAACCGCGCGCATCAATTAAAATCTTACTCAATACTGTGAATGTGAATGATTATCAAATTGATGACCGGAAACTTCATGATCCAATAAAAGTACTTCTGCTTGGTCGCCTAGAATATAGAAAAGGCATTCATGATATTTTAAAAGCGATTGAAATACTTGCAGACAATAATATTTGTTTTGTTTTGGCAGGTGATGGTGATATAGAAGGCACGAGAAAATTTGTTAAAGACAACAGTTTTGAGAAAATAGTGTCGGTTCCAGGCTGGATTAGTGGAGATCAAAAATTAACACTTCTAAAAGAGGCAGATATCTACATTTTACCTTCTTATCAAGAAGGTCTCCCTATCAGCATCCTTGAGGCAATGTCAGCTGGGCTACCTATTGTATCAACACCAGTTGGTGGTATTCCAGATGCGGTTATTGACGGCGAAAATGGCTATCTAATAGAACCAGGAGATTTTAAGGCACTAGCATCAAAAATTTTACTCCTAAGTGAAGATCATAACCTATGGAAAAAATTAAGCCTTCGGTCTAGTGAAATTGCCAAACAAAAATTTCATATGTCACGTATAGAGACGGAGCTTACGGATCTGTATAATAAATTAATCTCATCGACATGAATAACCTTATTGAATTAGCTTCAAATCCAGATAAAACATAATGATCAAAATTGTTTGCTCTACCTGTTAGTGAACGAGGATTTAATAACATCCAGAAGTTATTTCATGCACGTTCCTTAACTTTTATGTATCGATTACCATCAAATAGTGTCGCCACAAAACATTGCCTTTATTAAAAACCACATGAATCAACATTTCGCCAAGTCCGGCAATATCGTCATCAGAACACGTTGCTGAGCATTTGATCAAATATCGAGCTGATATTGATGGCTTACGCGCGATTGCAGTCATCCCCATCGTTTTATACCATGCGGGTTATGACTGGATCTCAGGTGGATTTATTGGAGTCGATATCTTCTTTGTGATTTCTGGTTACCTGATAAGCTCGATTATTCTGGATGAGATATCGCGCGAGCGCTTTTCGTTCATCAAGTTTTACGAGCGCCGCATCCGTCGTATCTTGCCAGCCTTGCTTGTAATGTTATTGGCAACGATGTTGGCAGCATATTTCTTCCTACTCCCAGAAGAGTACACAACTCTTGCGCAATCCACTCTAGCTGTCGCTGCATTTTCTCCTAACATTTATTTCTGGTTAACATCAAGTACGTATTTTGGCCTTGATATTGTTACAACACCTTTACTCCATACCTGGTCACTAGGTGTTGAGGAACAATTCTATATCATATTTCCCGCTATCCTGTATGGACTGATATCACGCTGTCAACGCAAAACCTGCATTTCAATGATTCTCGTACTCCTGGCATTGTCATTGATCGCGAATATATTGGTTGTAGAAGTCGCAGCAAACTCCAAGTTTGCTTTCTATATGTTGCCTACACGAGCATGGGAGTTGCTGACTGGTGTTGTTTTAAGTTTAGGTGTTTTGCCTAAAATCAATCAATCACTGATTGCCAACCTGATCGCTTTGATCGGAGCAGCAATGATTATGTTTGCAATGCTTACTTTAGATGAACACTCGGTTTTTCCGGGTATCAATGCAATTTATCCTGTTTTAGGAACAGCGTTGATTATTTATTCCAGCACTTCTCAAAACACTGCGGTATCAAACATTCTTGGAAGTCGAGGTTTCGTCGGCATTGGTCTTATCTCCTATTCACTTTATTTGTGGCATTGGCCAGTGACTGTTTATACCAATATGTATTGGGAATCTAACCTTAATAAGCCCTTTATTGTTGCTGTCTCTTTCGCTTTGGCCTATCTGTCATATCGTTTTATCGAAATGCGTTTTCGAAAACGCTCCAAGGTATTAATTAGTAGAGGAAGGTTGGAAGAAATTGCAGCTGCGACTGTCTTGGTATCATTAATTTCAGTATTTATTTTCTCTAGTCATGGCTTGCCTGACCGTATACCCGTTGATGCATGGAAGGCAATGTCTACAAATGAGCAGAGAGTAGGGAAGCAGCACTGTAAACAATTTAAAAATAATGAACTGGAAGCTTCGATTTGTGCAATTGGCAGCAATCATACAACACCAGATTTTGTTCTGTGGGGCGACTCGCATGCAGAAGCCATTGCCAATGCATTGCACCTTGCCGCATCAAAACAAGGTAAATCAGGTGTGTTGATTAAAAGCCATGGATGTCGTCCACTACTTGGTGTATACCGCAGAGGCAATCATCGTTGCCAAACATTCAACAACGAGGTTGCAAAATACATTCGCAGCCAACCCTCGCTGAAGCATATTTTTCTTGCAGGCTATTGGCGCATACCATTTACAGGACAAGGATACAATAACAGTAATTTTTTGATTGTCGATGAACACACCATCATCAGATCGCTCGATGAAAATCGCAAAGTATTTAAACGCGGAATGGAAAGAACCTTGCGAGAACTCAAGGACTTCACTCCCGTGATCATTCAGGATATCCCAGAGATCGGATCACAATTCGGCAAGTCAGTAGCCAATCATTTTATACGCGACACCTGGTTAGGAAATTCAGCAAAGAAGGAATTGATGTTTGCTACGAAAAATCAATCCTTTGATCAGGAGTTTGATGAAATGGTCGCAAGTTATGCGCCTCACCCACAGTATATTAAGGTGCAGTCGGTGTTATGTTCAAACGGAAGCTGCCCATTGCTGTCCAATGGAAAACTTGTTTATTCAGACGGAGATCATTTGTCTGAATATGGTGCATCTCTGCTTGCTCCTATGTTTGTAAATTATTTTACCAAAATAACCTTGGCTAGAAATTAATCTATTTTGCAGAGCCAATAACCCATGGATATGTGATATCTTTGGAGTAGCCCGCCTGTTTTAAAGATGATGGTGTTTTCGATGAAATACAAAACAGTAGTCTATTTGGTTATTCTGGGAGTTGGTTTACTTATTTTGCTAAAAACCTGCGGCAGAGATGGGCCTTCTCAATCTTTATCGGATATTCAGTCGCCTGATCAATCACTTTCAAACAGGCCAACCGCAGCCTCTGAAAAAGCTTCCAGGAAAGCGCAGTAAATTAGGTGGTTTGACGGAATAAAGTTACCAAGATTGCGCAGGATTTTTGTTTCTGACCAAACTATCTCAAGAGGCGCATAGTCATTCTACGTAACGATTGAGTTTGCGTTGGTCAGGAGCAAAAAGACCAGCAAGGTTGGTAACTTTGTTTCGTCAAACCACCTTAACGTGCATGCAATAACTTGAACAATTGACGTAGGCCATTGTTGTCAAATTACTGTTCATATTCAAGGCGCGAAAACAGGCGCATAGTGAGCGATGTAACTGTTTTCGCAACACCGAAGATGAGCAAAAAGACAAGTCAATTGTTCAAGCTATGTCATGCACGTTCCTTAGGCTCTATAATACAAAAAACCTGCCAGCACAGCACACAAGGCTACCAGCACCCAGCCAATCATATCTATGTTGCGGCGCAGTAGTTTCTCAAAGCGCTCGCCACCCATTTTAATCAACAATGCAACCATAAAAAAACGTGCCCCTCTGCCAACCACTGATGCCAGCACAAAAGGAGCAAGTACCATGCTCATTGCTCCCGCACAAATGGTAAACAGCTTATAGGGTATCGGCGAAAATCCGGCTAAAAAAACCACCCAGATCCCCCAATCTTTAAACCATGATCGTGCTGTCAAATATTTTTCCCAATAACCAAATTGATGCAATAGTGGTTCAATCAGTTCCATTGCGAAATAGCCCAGCGCATAACCGAACAACCCACCAATCACTGAGCTAATTGTGGTAATCAACGCATACCTGACTGCCCTTTCTGGGCGAGCAAGGACCATTGGTGCCAACATTGT
>JAZGEP010000375.1:0-14570 GCA_036478815.1 Methylococcales bacterium | reverse complement strand
CTTGATCATATTGCGCCGGATATCGTTTCGTATTCAAGACGCGGAAAGGAGCGCATACTCGTTGTATGTAACCCTTTTCGCAACGCCGAAGACGGAAGGATAGACAAGCAAGATGATCAAGTTATTTCTTGACAGGCCCTTAGGTGGTTTGATGAAATAAAGTTACCAACCTTGCTTGTCTTTTTGCTCCTGACCAACGCAATCTCAATCGTTACGTAGAATGACTGTGCGCCTTTTGAGATGGTTCGGTCAGAAACAAAAATCCTGCGCAATCTTGGTAACTTTATTCCGTCAAACCACCTTAGGAATGAGAATTTAATAACTTCCGGGTGTTATTAGATCCTCACTCCTAAACGATAAGAGACATCGCTGATAAATAAAACAAAATGTACACTATGATTACCAATATTGCGACACTACGAAGTTATTCTGGAACATTCAAACCTGTACTTCAACCATCTGCACACAGGAGGGTTTTATGAATTGGAGCGTGGAACAATCTCGGAAACTCTATGCAATCGAAACCTGGGGCGCCGGATATTTTGATATTGATGAGAACGGACATGTCGTAGTTTTTCCTGAGTCTGATCACAAAAAACCTAGTATCAACCTGCATGAGATTGCCCATTCTATTCGGGAACATAATCTTCAATTACCGGTGCTAGTGCGCTTTATTGATATATTAGAACATCGCGTAAACAGCTTGATTGATTGCTTTTCTAAAGCACGTTCACAATTCGCTTATCGAGGAAATTATCTCCCTGTTTACCCGATTAAGGTGAATCAGCAAAAGACTGTCATTGATGGTGTTTTGAAATCCAACCCAGATCTGGTCGGACTCGAAGCAGGAAGCCGCGCAGAATTACTCGCCGTTATTGCATTCTCTAGTGGAGGCGTGATTGTTTGTAACGGCTATAAAGATAGCGCATATATCCGGCTGGCGTTGAGTGCAATGTGTATGGGCTTAAAGGTTTTTTTGGTTGTCGAAAAGCTGTCTGAACTACAATCTATCTTTCTGGAGGCTAAAAAGTTTGATGTAGAACCACAGCTCGGAGTACGCATTCGCTTATCAAATATTGGTGATCATCACTGGCAAAATACTGGCGGTGAAAAATCCAAGTTTGGACTCGGCCCAACCCAAGTACTACTGCTATTAGAGCAACTGAGACAACGCAATTGTCTGCATTGGTTGAAAATGATGCACTTTCATATCGGCTCTCAAGTGACTAATCTGGAACACTTCGAAAGTGGTTTACGTGAAGCGGGTCGTTTTTACGCTGAATTACATCGACTGGGCGCCCAGATGACAACACTGGATGTGGGCGGAGGGCTGCCTGTCGATTATGAAGCGAGTGGTTCTGATAAAGCTGGAGCAATGAATTATTCGCTTGAAGCCTACGCACAAACCATTGTGCGTTGTGTAAAGCAGATCTGTGATAGTTATCGATTGCCTGAGCCTGACATACTGACTGAATCGGGACGAGCAATGACTGCACATCATTCCGTGTTGATTACCAATGTGGTTGATGTGGAAACTAAAACAAAGCAGTCTGTTGTGAACCAACAAGTCACAACCAATTTTCAACATTTGATGGAATCATCGGAGAAGATACACAATACATTGCAACGAATTCGCCATGACTATACTGAAGGTTGGCTCGACTTGCCGCAATTGGCAGATGCTGAATCCACTTGTTACTCACAATTGCAGCAGATCAGAGATCAGCTTAACGCTATCAAGTCATCAACAACCACGCATACATCTGCAGATGAAACTTTGGAAGTATTGAATGAGAAACTGGCGGACAAGGTATTTTGTAACTTTTCCCTGTTTCAGTCGATGCCCGATGTCTGGGCATTCCAACAACGCTTTCCAATCATGCCGTTATCGCGACTCGACCAACAACCACTGCGTCGTGGAATAATCCAGGATTTAACCTGTGATTCAGATGGCAGTATCGCTGATTATGTCGAGCAACAAGGCATCGAGCGGACTCTGCCAATCCATGAAATTACTGATAATGAGCAGTATTATCTGGGGTTTTTCCTACTCGGTGCCTATCAAGAGATTCTCGGAGATATGCACAACTTGTTTGGTGATGTTGATGCAATTAATATCCATCTGGATGAACAAGGACAATCACATTTTTATGCCCCAAACAAAGGTGATTCGATCGCTGACTTATTTCGCTATGTTCATATTCAACCAGAGTTTATACTAGAACGCTTACAGTTAAAGCTGAATAATGCAGATCTGCAGAGCGAATTAAAAAAGGAATTTGAAACCATGTTTTTTACGACCTTGCAATCAGGAACTTATTTGGAGCAATCAGAATGAGAGTCGGGTTTATCGGACTAGGTGCCATGGGTGAACCCATGGCACGTAATCTGGCATCGTCTGATTTCTTATCTGCTGTTTGGGGCAGAAACATAGAGTATGTAGAAAAGCTGGCATCAGAGCTTGGTGTACTTTGCGAAAAATCACCATCTACACTCGCTAAACACTGTGATGCGATCATTACCTGTGTTTCTGCGGATAACGACGTGCTGGATGTGATCCGGGCAATGTTACCTGGATTGAGCCCCGGTAAGATAGTGATTGATACATCAACAGTCAGCGTGGCAACCGCAAAAACTGCTGCTCTAATTCTGGAAGACCACGGCGCTACATTTCTAGATGCCCCGGTCTCAGGCGGAGTGGAAGGTGCAAAAAATGGGACTTTAGCAATGATGATCGGTGGTGATGAGAATGTATTAGAACGGGTTAAACCAGCACTAGAAACCTTATCGACTCAAATGATATTAATGGGGCCGACTGGTTCCGGACAAGGCACCAAAGCAGTTAATCAAGCAATGGCTGCTGGTATTAATCAAGCGGTTACCGAATCGCTTGCTTTTGCATATGAGCTGGGATTACCAATGGATAAGGTGATTGATATCATATCTGCTGGTGCAGCCGGAAACTGGTTTCTGGAACACCGTGGGCCAAGCATGACCCAGGCACAATTCACACCTGGTTTCAAAGTTGGATTACATCACAAAGATCTAAAAATATGTAAACAGATGGCCAATCAGAAAGGAATTGAATTACCACTCACAGAACAAACGATTAAGGACTATGAACTACTCATGCAAGAAGGTTACGGAGAAGAGGATATTTCAGCTTTGTATCGTATTAAACCGTAACTTACTCAGCTTAGGAGCAGTTACAAATGACGCTGAGCACCTCAAACCTTAGGAAAACCACATGCAATCAATTCAAGACTATATGACCTCAGTTGGACAGCAAGCCGTGGCTGCTTGTCGTGTGCTTGCTGGTGCAAAAACAGGTGATAAAAATCAGGCTTTATATAATATCGCAGATGCCATTATTGCAGGCAGCGCGCTGTTAATTGAGGAAAATGCCAAGGATTTAGCTAATGGACGAAACAATAACCTGGACGCCGCGTTGCTGGATCGATTGGAATTAACACCCGCAAGAATTGAGGCAATGGCCGATGGTTTGCGTCAAGTTGCCAGCTTAGCCGACCCAGTTGGTGAAATTGAAAATTTAGCCTACCAACCTTCCGGTATTCAAGTGGGTAAAATGCGTGTACCACTGGGCGTTATCGGCATCATTTATGAGTCACGTCCCAATGTAACAGCGGATGCAGCGGCGTTGTGCCTAAAATCGGGGAATGCCTGCATCCTGCGTGGAGGATCAGAAGCTGTTTTTTCCAATCAAGCCATTGCCAGATGTATTGAACAGGGGTTGAGCCAAGCCGGGTTGCCAACAACTTGTGTACAAGTGGTAGAAACCACAGACCGTGAAGCAGTTGGTCATCTAATCCAGATGCAAGACTATGTAGATGTAATCGTGCCACGCGGTGGTAAAGGACTAATCGAGCGTATTTCGCGTGACGCACGTATCCCAGTGATAAAACATCTGGATGGCAATTGCCATGTTTATATTGACGATAAAGCTGACCTCGATAAAGCCATTGCCATCGCTGTGAACTCAAAAACCCAGCGTTATGGCGTCTGTAACGCTATGGAAACACTGCTGGTTGCCAAGTCCATAGCAAACCAGATATTGCCAGCTCTGGCAACTCAATTTCTGGATAAAGGTGTTGAGTTACGCGGTTGTCCGGTCACTTGTTCACTGGTATCCGAGTGTACTCCTGCCACTAAACAGGATTGGGAAACTGAATATCTGGCTCCGATATTAGCCATACGTGTTGTCGATACAATGGATGAAGCCATCCAACATATTCATCAATACAGTTCAGCACATACTGAATCGATTATCACTGAGGACTACAGCAAAGCACGACAATTTCTACGTGAGGTCGATTCCAGTTCAGTCATGGTCAATACATCCACCCGTTTTGCCGATGGTTTTGAATATGGACTGGGTGCAGAAATCGGTATTAGTACCGACAAACTGCATGCCCGTGGTCCGGTTGGGCTGGAAGGTTTAACCACACAAAAATTTATTGTGCTGGGTGACGGACATATTCGTAATTAAAAAGGTGTCCAGGAAACATTTGAACAGTTCGCGTCTCTCCTGCAGACCATCTTGTGCCGATCTTCAATCTCAATATCCTCAACCTAGCCAGCAACGCCTGCGGTTTAATTCAATCCAATCAACCAAACCTGTGCTTCAATTTGAGTGTGAGAATGTCCAACTTACTCGCAAACAACGCCTCATATCATGATAGCAATGATGGGTGGCAGTTTTGACCCCGTGCATATTGGTCATTTGCGCATCGCGATTGAAGTACGCGACCAGTTACAAGTCGATGAAGTGTGCTTGATACCCTGCGGCCAACCACCCCATCGAAATCCATTCATTGCCAGCGCCTCACAACGCTTACAAATGTTACAACTGGCGATTGCAGACGAACCAGGGTTGCTAGTCGATGATCGTGAAATTCGCCATAACAGAATTTCATATACAGTGGATACATTAACTGACTTGCGACAGGAAGTTGGTCAACAACCCCTGTGCCTGATTATTGGCGCTGATGCCTACCAACAACTCAACAGCTGGCACCAGTGGACACAATTATTTAATCTTGCTCATTTGGTTGTGGTTCAAAGACCAGGCTATTCAATTACTACCAGCGCGGAAGTAGCCGATTACACAAATAACCGATGTATTGAAGACGCGCAACAATTAACACAACAAAATGCGGGCTCTGTGTATTTTTTAAAGGCCCCTCTACTGGAAATATCATCAACTCGAATTAAAACCCTGCTTTCTGAGCATAAGAGCATCCGTTATCTGGTGCCAGAGAAAGTTTATGGATGGTTACAACTACATCGTATTTATCAATCAGAAAAATAAGGGATCTGCACACCCTGTTCTTTCAGCGCATTAAATTTTAGTATCCAGTGCATGCACCCTGTGTGTTATTAATTTGGCGTAGATGGCGTAAAGGGAAACCTTACTGCAGATCGTTGCATGTAACACTTTCTGAAAAGCGAAAAACAAAGTGGAATAGCTGTGTCCGACTGAGTAAAACTTCTTGTGGATTCAAAGAGCAACCGAGGGCACATCAAACTGGTGAGAAATGCGAACTAGAGTAACTGGTTTACAATAATATTGAATAATAACTCCGGAGCACTGTGCATGTCATTAAACTATCTTTCAACTAATTCTATTCCACTCCATCAACGACTCATTATGGCTTTGGATGTTTCCACTAGCGCACAGGCAAAACATCTGGTTGAAGCACTTGATGATAGCGTTAGCTTTTATAAAATCGGCATGGAATTATTCATGGCTGGAGATTATTTCGAACTCATTGAGTGGTTGAAACTGAAAAACAAACAGATTTTTGTTGATTTAAAGTTTTTCGATGTACCGATAACTGTCGCTCGCGCAATCCGCTCTTTAAATCAACGTGGTGTCGATTTTGCGACAATTCATGGTAATCAATCGATGATGGAAGCAGCAGCACAAGAAAAAGGAAATTTGAAAATTCTTGCAGTCACAGCTTTAACCAGTCTTGATCAGGGTGATCTGGATGATTTGGGCTTTCAATGTTCAATTGCTGAACTGGTCTTATCCAGAGCACGTCGTGCTTTGCAATCAGGATGTGATGGTGTAATTTCTTCAGGACTTGAAATTTCAGCTTTACGCAAGCACCTGGATCATCGATTACTGGTTATTTCTCCAGGCATACGCCCTGTCGAAAACCGTATAGAGGATGATCAAAAACGCGTCGTCACGGTAAGAAATGCATTTCTCAATGGGGCTGATTATATTGTCGTTGGACGCCCGATCCGTGATTCCAGCAACCCACGCGAGGCAGCAATAACAATCCAGCAACAAATCTCAGATACTTTTAGTAGCAGGAATTAATATCCTCTACACACATGAAAAATAGCATTTAGGTGCGTAATGTTTAATAGAGACCAAGGTGGGAAAGCCCAACTGTCATCATTCTACTATCCGCAAAGAGGATATTATGAGGCTATTGAAAAGCCTTCGTAGTATGCTTGCACCTCGACAGCTGGCATCGGTTTACAGAAATAGAAACCTTGTATTTCATCACACTGTTTATCCTTTAAAAAGGTAAGTTGCTCTTGTTTCTCTACACCTTCAGCCACAACAGATAAATTCATACTGTGTGCCATTGCAATCACTGCAAGTGCAATTGCTGATTTATCTGATTCACTGTTAATATCCCGTACAAAAGAACGATCAATTTTAAGCCGGGCAATTGGAAACTGGTTCAAATAGCTTAACGATGAGTATCCAGTACCAAAATCATCAATTGATAACCCGATACCCATTTCAGCCAAAACTTCCATGGTTTTTATCGCTGCAATAACATCTTGCATGATGTGGTTTTCAGTGATCTCAAACTCAACATATTTAGCCGGTAAGCCAGTTTTTTCTAAAATACGTGCAACCAGAGCTGGAAATCCTGCCTGTAAAAATTGCCGTGGAGATAGATTAACTGCCATCCTGAATGTTGTGTTACCTTCGTCGACTTTCCAGTCCTTGGCTTGTTGACATGCGGTATTCATCACCCATTCACCGAGAGGGACAATTAAACCGGTTTCTTCAGCTAAAGGAATAAATTCTCCTGGTTGAATCAGTCCTCGTTCCGGATGTTGCCAGCGTACTAATGCTTCAACTCCAGTCACAACACCAGTCTCCAGCGAGATCACTGGCTGATAGTACAAGACCAAATCACCCTGATAAATCGCGCGACGTAATTCTTGCTCCATTACCAAACGTTGAAGTGCATGGCTACTCATTTCGTGCCCAAAATAGCAGATGGTATTACGACCACCTGCCTTGGCGCGATACATCGCTGTATCCGCATTATTTAACAAGGTTTCGTGATTTTCACCATCTTTAGGATAAATAGACACCCCAATACTTGCACCAACAAATAATTCATGACGATCAACAATAAAGGGATGTTCAAAAATTGCGAGAATTTTCTCGGTTACCTTCTCCACTTGACCTTGGGAATTTACATTTTCCAGCAAGATCACAAACTCGTCACCACCAATTCGAGCAATCGTGTCTTCTTCCCGAGCAGTCGCTCTCAGTCGCTCTGCAACAGCTTTCAACAATTTATCTCCAGCAAAATGCCCGAGTCCGTCATTCACTGTCTTAAAACCGTCCAGATCAACATACAGAACAATCACCTGACGCTCGGTTCGCTTGGCACGAAGAATCGCATGCTCAAGTCGATCTCGTAATAACACTCGGTTTGGAAGATCCGTCAACACATCATGATTGGCTTGATGTTCCATTTCCTGCATCAAATTGCGCATTTCTGTGACATCACTGATCGCAACAACAGCACCCAAAGTTCTTCCAGAGTTATCATAGATTGGCGCAATGGTTCCAAGAATCGCCAATTCTTTAAGCTGAGTATTTCTGACCAGAGTGTCAGCGGGTAATCTCAAGGTAGTCTTCTCACGAATACACTGCTCAATCAGTTGTTCCAGGCAATTTCCACCGCACTCACCAACTGGAGTCAACAATTGACTGACTAATTTTCCAGATGCTTGTTCTTGACTTGCATTTGTCAGTTGTAACGCAGCAGGATTCAGATATTCGGCAACACCAGACTGGTTAGTAGTAATGACCGCATCACCAATTGCATCAAGGGTGACATCACTGCGTTGTTTGTGTTCAAACATGGAGCGTCCAGCAAACTCCAGTCTTCTCCAGCTCCATAATGGGTAGCTAAAAACCAATGCAAGTAAAACTGGAGCAGGCGGAAACCAAAATCTGAACTTCGATAATAATAGATACGTTACCAACAGTGTCAATACGATGAGTGAAAGCATTGCACACAATGCCAATCGAGGTGTTAACTTGGGATAAACAACAACAGGAAGCAATGTCAACAAACCAGCCAATACAAAAATCCATGACCTGGGCAGATGAAAAACCCCTAGCTTATTTAGAATCGCATTTAGAATATTGGCATTCACCTCAACTCCTGGCATTAAGTGGCCACTGTTTGAAACTGGTGTCGCCAGATAACCGCCCATTCCAAGTGCGGTAACACCAACAATAACATACTTATCTTTTAGTTGATCAGCATCAACACGGCCTTCCAAAACATCCACAAAAGAAACGCGTTGAAAACTACCTGGCTGCTCAATATAAGGAATTAGCATACGATTGCTTTTAACCCAGGGTTTGGCTAATTGCTGATTGCTATTTTGGAATTGTGCTGAGACTTTTAAATGTTCGCCATCAGCAACTTGCTTCATTACCAAACCAAAACTAGACCACTTGATCTCACCCGAGAACGCATTCAGAAACACTGACCGAGCAATCCCATCACCATCTAATTCAATATTCACATGTCCAAGACTGGCAGCTGCATCAATTAGATGTGGAATCGGCACAGTTTCACTTTCAGTTGATCTAAGCTGGACAGGATTATTAATCACTGGCAAGACGACATTGCCGTTACTTCTAATCGCTTGCCCAAGACGGTAATCATCCTCAAGGTGAGCCAGATCCGGCTCAGAAAATATAATACTCAACCCAATAACCTTCGGCTCAGCCTTTCCCAGCTTATTAATCAGGTCTGCATGGTAACGTCTTGACCAAGGCCAACGTCCTAAGCGTAAAATACTGTTTTCGTCAATCGCAACAATAACAATATCATCTGAAGGAGATTGTGCATCCAGTCGAACAAATGCGTCGTATATTAAACGATTTGCTGGTGCGAGTGATCTGGTGTACAACAAACTCATGGCAACGATCAGCAGAACCACACCGAGAATGACTGTTTCTTGTAAACTACGATTTTGGTGAATTTTCACAGTAGAAGGAGTAGCAGTAGTAGTGGTAACAACATCAAAAGATACCAGGGCTTCTGTGCTGGTGGATCAACATGCTGAGCACTACTCCAGTGACCGGTAAAACCATTTTTTCCGATACTGCGCATGCGTAAATAGAGACGATTCTCAGTTGGACGATCCAGCTCAAGACGTGGTTCTGTGGTTGTTTTGTCCTGTACAACATTAGTAAATTCAGCATCTTGAGCAACCTGTATCTGGTACTGTAAACCAGAGTCACCTTTCTGCCAGCGAAAAATCAAATGCTCGTCATCACCTTGCGGCTCCAGCGCTTTTGGCGCAGGGGGAATAATTTTGAATTGTTGTCGGTCGCTAAAAGGACCTTCTTCCTCAGCAATATGACTGGCTACACGCCAATAATACAATCCAGGTTGTAGCTCAAGCTGGTGACTGTGTGTTACTTTGTGAACCACCTCATCGATCAAAGTTGATTGAAAATTATCCTGTTTTGATAGCTGCAAATGATAGCCTGTTACACCTTCCAATGCTGACCAACGGAAGTGTAAATTTTTAGTCTCAATCGACGCATTCTCATCTGGACTGGCAGGCAAAGGTGGTTCTGGCCGAGCATCCATCGTATAGCGATGTTTTGCTTCTTCACCTTCCAATCCTTTGTTGTCGATACCACGCACTTTCATGATATATTGCCCATCCGGCAGATCAGGAACGTTGATTTGACTAAAATCGGACAAATTATTCCAGACGAGTACAGGGTTCTGATGAGATTTAAACACTTGAACCCGATATTTGATGGCGCCATCTAGCTTTTCCCATACAAATCTCGCTGACAATCGATCAATTAACACAGCTGGATTCTGTAACTCTGGTGCTGACAGCAACCGAACGGCTTCGCTAGGAGGCTGGCCCTTTTCTACGGTGATTCCATAACCTGCAGGCACCTGCTTTTCAGCATTGGCTCCTATCACTGCAACACGACCTCTAATAACTTCAACCAGCATGTTTTGTTGTACTTCATCTGCTTCAGTTCGCAGAAATGTTCCACGCACAGCTGTGGATGCAGAAGGCGTCTGTATTTTAAAGACAGATTTACCTTTTGATTTTTCAGGCACTTCAGTATTAACGCGTCCACGTTCAAGAAACATTTGAGTTTCTATCAGGTTGGAATCTGGATATTGCTCCATTTTTTTAAGAATAAGTTTGGTATTGTTTTGCAGAAGTACACGAGAACCATCCTTGAACTCAATCACTGCACTGGCGTTATCGCCGGTTGTTATTTCATCATTCACGTTAAGTCTTTCACCACCAGCCAATGGCTTATCTTGTCTCAACAACACATCATGAACAATGACTTTACCCTCTACTACAACCACATGGGCTGATGAAGATTTAGACTTTAACCAGTCAAGTGGTATGTGTAAAATAGATCCAGGAGCAATGATGTCTGGTTCAGCAACACTATTGTAGATTTGAAGTTTTTTTACATACGTAATATTCGGCAGGTAACGTTCAGTTACTGTCCACAGATTGTCTCCAGGTTTAACTGTGTATAGCCAGTCATCACAACGAGCAGGGAATGACAACAGCATTGCCATAATAAAGACAACATACAAAGCTATCGGTAAACGCTTTAGCATTAACGATGACTCCTGATTTTTTGAACGGAAAGGGCGAAATGAAACAGGCTCATTCAATGCCAGAACTTTAAATCCTACAAACATATTATCCAGAAATGGGGTTTTTTATCACTTGTGCGTACAGGCTTGCTTTTTTGTCTGTCTTCTTCGTTACTACAATCGTTGTATCGCTAATTATGTGCCTATTGCCGCACTGTGAAGACAAACCAAAATCCTACGCCATAATACACAGAAGTTTTTTCATCTCTATTCCCTAACTAAGATAAACTAAATGTAACTACTCAGCGTAATCAGTAACTGTTTATGCCTGCGGGTAATTGTTAAACTAATTATGCTCAGGTGCTTATACACATTACTGCTGCATAACCGCTCCAGCCAACCGTAGTAATATAATGATTTTACTCAGTATTGTCTACGTAATAATGATGCAACGATTTCAACACTTTTACTAACCTGATAATAACATTATCAATTTACAAAACAGGCACGATTAATGATTGCACTTGATCAAGTACGCGAATATTACGGTAAAGTTTTAACCAGTAAGCAGGATTTACAAACAACTGCTTGCTGTCCTATCGATGTAATGCCCGAATATCTCAAATCCATTGCAACAATGATTCATCCCGAAATTACAAATCGGTTTTATGGTTGCGGCGTTCCTTTACCATCAGCATTAAATGGCTGTACTGTGCTGGATCTGGGGTGTGGCACTGGGCGTGATGCTTATATTCTTGCCCGTCTAGTTGGTGAAAAAGGTCGGATAATTGGCGTTGATATGACGCAAGAACAGCTCTCAGTAGCAACCAATCACATCGACTATCATATGCAACAATTTGGTTTCAAAAAACCAAATGTTAATTTTTTACACGGTTATATAGAAGATCTGAAATCACTGAATATCGAAGATAATTCAATCGATGTGGTTGTATCAAATTGTGTATTTAACCTGTCCCCAGAAAAAAACAGTGTATTTTCAGAAGTTTTTCGAGTACTCAAGCCCGGTGGTGAGTTGTATTTTTCAGATGTGTTTTCCGACCGCCGGCTTAGCGCCGATATTCAAAATGACCCCGTATTACGTGGTGAGTGCCTGGGCGGGGCAATGTATACAGAGGATTTTAGACGATTATTACATCAACTTGGCTGCTCGGATGCACGATCTGTATCGAGCTCGCCAATCGAAGTGACTAATCCGACACTGGCAACACAACTTGGTCATGCCAAATTTAGCAGCATCACTTGGCGAGCATTTAAATTAGCACTGGAGGATCGTTGCGAGGACTATGGGCAAACAATCTGCTATCAAGGTAGCTTGGAACAACATCCGCATAGCTTTAAGCTGGATGACCACCACTTGTTTGAAACAGGACAATGGAATTCTATCTGTACCAATACAGCCTCAATGCTGATGGATACGCGATTTGCTCCACATTTCAAGTTAATGGGCGATACTTCTATCCATTATGGATTATTTGACTGCTCTCCTGGCATTGCAGTTAATTCTAATGATCAGGTTAACGGCTGTTGTTAAGGATTAGTGATTACTAGCAACCTAATTAAATTACAGCAACCTATACTCTTCGCTCATGAAAATTTAGCATTTTGTGCGCGAAGAGTAACAGTCTATACAACATCAAAGACCGTCAAAAAAACCAAGTCAGTTGTTGATTTTATTCCATGCGACTTCTTAATACTTACCACGACGATCCAAGCGTTTGTTCCCTGCCTTATTAGGGCGCTCACCGCTCAGAATAAAACGGGTAAACCAATCCTCCTGCTTATTTTCTGACGAAGACTCACTCGATTCAGCCGTCTCGTCATTAGCAGTGGCTTTTTGATCCGGAGTCGATTCTACAGCTTTGCTCTTAACACCAGAAGCACCAGCAACCCGACCATTTTCTTGCATTAATTGATGACAGTTCTCCATCACAACCATCAAAGCCTGATTAAATTCATCCTCTGCCATTTCCTTCACCACATCTTTTTTTAACTTGACCATCAAGTCATTTGAAAAATCGTGACATGCGTTGAAATCGCTTAACGAAGTTGATTCTGCCATCACTACTGTAGGTGAAATAAACAACAATAATGTCAATAACCGCACTGAGTTCATATGTATGCTTCCTTTGTTTCTAGTCGTTGTGAACAATTATCAATCTCTAGGACAGCCTCCTAGGAATCAAGTCCCCTGTATTCCGTTGATAACCTAGCAAGTACAACAGGGTAATTGGTCACAATAAAATACTAGTAATTTGAATGAAATAATTTCGTAACTACTCAGCTTACCCTCTATTGTGTACAAGAGCTGCGTTGAAAGTGCTCATTTACACTTGTAAACTCCGCGCTTTCGCCTTGCTCTTGGACACAATAGAGGGCAATCTGAGCAGTTACTGATACGCTGAGTAGTTACATGATTTCTGCAATTACCTTGTCTTTGGGAACGTGCGTAAAATAAGTTGAACAATTCTGACGCAGGATTTTTGTTTCTAACTCAACGATCTCAAGAGGCGCATAGTTAGTCTACGTAACAATTGAGATTATTTGGTCAGAAACAAAAAGACAAGCAAGAATGATATCGTTATACAGTTCTTATTTCATTCACGTTCCTTAAAAACAGTGTAGTTAAATCCGAAATTTTCCTTGATGAGTATAACAATGCCAGTCATACAAGCATTTTTCGTAAATCACGTCAACGTAACCCCATGGAATAAATGCCTATTCTTTCAATTTCACAGCAACCCATTCAACACTGGCTAAAACCTCAAACCGACATTGATCAATACAACCAAGAATTATTTCAGCTACACTGACTCGTAAATTCCCACTAATCTGCTATCTTTAAGCATGTATCAATACTATAGAAACGTGCGCGAAATAACTTGAGTCACTGATTTGTCTTTACTGTACGTCCGCAGTGTTGAAAAACAGTGTCATAGCTCAGTATGAGTCTGTTGTTCACCAAATGATAAACTGAGACCCAGCGCCAGTTACACAAGATCTCTCATGAGCGTTCCTTACCATTAAGCTTAAACTTTATACAGGCTTGACACAATGAAATTATCACATTCCGGAAATACAATTACCACACTGATCCTGAGCTTGACATGTCAATGCTTGCTCCTGAGTGCACCTGCTGTTAATGCTGGAATACTTGGTGCGGAAAATTATTGGGAATGCATTTTGAACAACATGCAAGGAGTAAAAAATGATGGCGCAGCAAAAGCTGTCACTCAATCATGTTTTACTAAATTCCCCGATACTTCTGAACCAGCCTATGTGAACTCCCCTTTGTTTGGCGCCCAAACGCGTAACGAGTGTTTTGTCAGTTACGGTAAGGACGCAACAAGTTTCAGAGCACTCAAACAAATCAGAATGGCCTGTCATTTTCTGTATACTGATACGGCAGACCAGAGCGCGGGGAAATACCTTGATCCTATTCTCCAACTCGCCGAATAAGACACGGTAGATGAGAGAAAAGACCAGTAAAATGTTAAATTAATTACCCACGGGTACTTAGGTGGTTTGACGGAATAAAGTTACCAAGATTGCGCAGGATTTTTGTTTCTGACCGAACCATCTCAAAAGGCGCATAGTCATTCTACGCAACGATTGAGATTGCGTTGGTCAGAAGCAAAAAGACAA
>JAZGEP010000374.1:0-5428 GCA_036478815.1 Methylococcales bacterium | reverse complement strand
ATTTATTTCTTTGATGAATGGATGGATCAAATGGCAGATATTATTGGTGTAAGACCGAAAGCGAGTGACTATTTAACCAGTCTTGAAGATTTAAAAACCTATTTTTTTGGGTCGCCAATACCATTGCGATATCGCATAAAAGGCATTGGGAAAATCGACAATGCAGCTGAAACCTACAAAAAAAGAGTTCAAAAAATATGGGGTAACGCATTTGGACAATGGGCAGCAACCTCGGTTTTAATTCATTTCTTCACCCCTTATTTACTCACCCTGGCTGTCTGTTTTTTGTGCTTAACAACATTAAACTTATCTTTTCTGGTCTCCGCTGGCTTCAGCGTAGTGTTTTTTCTTCTCTATTGTTTTGTCGACTTGTTTCGATACATATTCGAAATTTGTATTGCACGAACACTGTCAATTGCATCCGGCATCTTTTTTATTGGTCGTCTAAAAAAACAAGTCCCTGATTATAATCAACCAAAGGTTTTCCAAACATTAGAATCAATCAAAGAAAAAATGTAACTACTCAGCGTAATCTGTAACTATTCGGATTGCCCTCTCATGGACAAGAGTAAGTCGAAAGCGTGCAGTTTACAGGCGTAAATGAGCACTTTCCAGACAGCGATTGGGCAAAATAGAGGGTAAGGAACGTGCATGAAATACCTTGAATATTCTGGCTTGTCTTTGTCAGGAATTCCTGAATAACTGGGAGGCAATCTTTTGCGTGCTTGAATCTCAAGCTAGTAGTCTGTCCGAGAATAGAGAGCCTACTGCGGAAAAGCTGAATTTGGCCAGCTTTTCCCATTATTTTCGTTAAATAGCACAACTATTCGCCTCAAATAATGAAAAAGTCTGGCTCAAATCAGCTTTCCCTCGCTACGGCTTCTATTCTCGGACAGCCTCCTAGGCCATTTAATGTGTAAACGGTTACCGCTGCTGCGCACCTGACATTAATATATGTTCTGAGCGCTGGGTTATTGCAATAATCGACACAATTCAGCAAGTGCTTGACCACGATGACTGAGTGCGTTTTTTTGCTGAGCAGTCAATTGTGCAGACGTACATTGCTGTTCGGGAACATAAAACACTGAATCATAGCCAAATCCACCCTCGCCTCTTTGTTCTCGAAGAATTGAGCCTTCCCAAACGCCTTGTGCAATCACAGGAATGGGGTCTTCAGGATAGCGACAATAGGCAAGAACACAAACGAATCGTGCTGTGCGCAATTGATCAGGAACATCAGCAAGATCAATTAACAGTTTATCCAGATTTTCCTGATCACTGGCTTGGCTGCCCGCAAAGCGAGCCGAATAAATGCCTGGTGCACCATTTAACACATCAACAATCAATCCCGAATCATCTGCCAAAGCCGGTAATCCAGCATATTCTGCAGCATTTCGGGCTTTGATTAATGCATTTTCGAGAAAAGTTAATCCAGTTTCTTCAGCTTCCGGGACTGCAAAATTAGATTGTGGATTAAGATTGTATTGCTTGAGAACAGCCTGAAATTCACGAATTTTCCCTGAATTACCGCTTGCGAGTACAATATTATCAGACATTATCCTAACCACTTAGCGTAAACCATCACTGCTGAGATTGCCCGCTAGTTTGTCCAAGAGCAAGGTGAAAGCGCGCAGTTTAGTTCAGTATAAATGAGCACTTTTAGACAGCGATTGGACAAAATAGAGAGTAAGACAAGTGACCACTATCCAACAATACTTTTTGGCAACACATGGCGTTGATGTTCAAATAGTTCCTGAATGCCTTTTTCCGCAAGCTCTAGCATCGCATCCAACTCATCACGACGATAAGCGTGACCTTCAGCAGTGCCCTGAATCTCAATAAAGCCACCACCGGCATTCATTACCACATTCATATCTGTTTCAGCTTCACTGTCTTCCAGATAGTCTAAATCCAGTACCGGTACACCTTGATATATCCCGACAGAAACCGATGCAATACGCCCATGGATTGCATTTTTTTTAATTTGCTTTTTTGTCAATAAACCATCAACAGCGATTGCAAGCGCAACGTAAGCGCCAGTAATCGAAGCGGTACGTGTCCCACCATCAGCTTCCAAAACATCACAATCTAATGTAATAGTGCGTTCGCCCAATGCTTCCAAATTGACTGCAGCTCGTAATGAACGACCAATCAAACGTTGAATTTCCTGGGTACGTCCGCTTTGTTTGCCACGTGCCGCCTCACGATCAGATCTTCGATGAGTTGATCTGGGCAACATTCCATATTCAGCAGTCACCCAGCCACTGCCTTTGCCTTTCAAAAAACGTGGAACACGATTTTCAATGCTGGCATTACAAAGTACCTGGGTATTCCCAAAGGCCACAAGCACAGAGCCTTCGGCATGTTGGTTAAAACCACTGGTTAATGTTATCTCGCGCAATTGATCAGACGATCGGCCACTCGGTCGCATTTAGGCTCCTTACTTGAATTGGGTGGCTGATAAGTATATCGAAAAACAATATACAATGGGGCTAGAAAATGATGTTTGTAAGAGATTCTGTACTTAGAAGCGAGAATTTAATCACTTCCGAAAGCTTGACGTGGAATTTTTAGTTTCACAGGAGTGTTAATGAAATGGGCACATAGCAAGCTATGTATAACTATTTTATTAGTGCTTCTGTGCAACCAAAAGGCAAGTCAAGATCCAAAAGAGATTAAATTCCAGGAGGCTATCCGAGAATAGAAGCCGTCGCGAGGGAAAGCGATTTTGAGTCCATTGTTTCGATTAAATGAGACGAATACTTGCTGTATATAACGAATTTAATCGGAATAATGGGCCAAAATTTGCTTTTCCGCAGTAGGCTTTCTATTCTCGGATAGCCTCCTAGCTCAACTCTGGAAAAAACCAACAAACTTTATATGCGCCATATTTTTCACGGCTCATGCATCAGCGATAAAAACTCATTGATGTTTTGAGGACGGTTTTCAGGTCTCAACTCTAATCCGTCATCAATTGCGCGTAATAAAAAACCTGAATATTTGTGTTTAAATACAACAGTAGCTGGTCTCAATGTATCTTTTTTTAAACGATCAGTCGCTGGCGGAACGGCTTTCCCTTCAATACACATACGCATCGTAGCAGCAATTGCATAAATATCGCTCCAAGGACCAACATTACCATCAGTCCTATATTGCTCCCCTGGCGAATAGCCACGTGTCAAAACCCGACCAAACTTGCGCCCATCAACGACTGGAAACGGTTGAGCAGCACCAAAATCGAGCAACAACGGATCATCAGCGCCTCGTATCAGTATATTCTCTGGTTTGATGTCCAGATGCAGTAAATTATTGTCATGAATAGTCTGTACACCATCCAGTAACACCGTAAAAAAACGCTTGATAAACTGTTCATCCAGAGGTTTTTTATTTGTTTTTAAATGCTGGCTAAGCGTTTTACCATAATCAAAAGACATGACCAGATATGAGGTGGAGTTTGCGGTAAAGTAATTGAGTACCTGAACAATGTTATTATGTTTGATGCGGCTGAGTACTTTTGCCTCTTCAATAAAAAGTCGCCGCCCACGCTCAAATGAGCCAATGCGCTTCTTATCGGCAGGAACAACATGATTAAGGCGTGTACGATGCGCTAGGCGTTTGGGCAAATACTCTTTGATTGCAACCTGCGATTGATCACGAAGCTGGCGTGCAAGATAGACCAAGCTAAAGCCACCATTTGCTAACGCACGCTCCACAATATACTGATCAAGGATTGTACCAGATGGCAAAAATGGTGGTGGACGTAATTTACTGGCTTTTGCTGACATATCAATTACTTGGTATCAATTCTCTATTATTATTCAGTTAGCATGGTAAACAAAAGTGTCATTTTACACGTAAGCGCCACATACATGGCTATTACAAATTAAAATTAATGCCAATCTTGCTAATATCATACAACTATACGCAATTATGTAACAATTTATTACATAATTGTTCCAGCTCACACACCCGTGGCAGTCATTATTAATCATTCACAAGACCGCTCTAAGTATAGAGGTATTCTATGTTACAAAGTATGACGGCCTTCGCAACTACGATCGCTCAGGAAAACAATCTCAATTTAAGCTGGGAAATACGAACGGTTAATCATCGTTATCTTGACACTTCGATTCGTCTGCCCACAAACTTACGCAGCATGGAAACTGAAATACGTCAACGAATCAGCCACCATGTGAAACGTGGCAAGATAGAATGCACACTAACTGTACAGAAATCACCGCAAACCCAACAAGCAATTCAACTTGATTTTGAACTCATCAATCAAATAATAGACGCTACTCAGAAAATTGCATCATTACATCCGTCAATTAGACCAGCCGATGTGTTCGATGTAATTTCATGGCCAGGAGTTCAACAACAACAAAATATTTCTTCAGAAACACTCAAATCTTCAGTTCTTGAAATGCTTGAGAGCACTCTGTCACAGCTAACAGCAATGCGGCAACGCGAAGGCGAGCAACTGAGATATTTGCTCAAAAATAAATGCAACATGGTGACTCAGCAAACAACTGTAGCCCGGCAGCGTATCTCAAATGTTGTGCAAGAAACCAGACAACGTATTGTTGAAAGAATTACAGCGTTACAGTTGGAACCAGACAGCGATCGCCTGGAACAAGAGCTTATATATTTGACACTAAAGATGGATATCACGGAAGAGCTGGACAGGCTAGACACACATATCACTGAAATTCAAAAAACCTTGCAACAGTCCGAACCCGTTGGTCGGCGATTGGATTTTCTGATGCAGGAACTGAATCGCGAAGCCAACACCATCGGTTCAAAATCAACTGATATAATAGTCAGCCAGGTATCAGTGGAGCTCAAAGTGTTAATCGAACAAATGCGTGAACAGGTGCAGAATATTGAGTAACCCTACCAGCACCTCCAGCAAAGCTACGCTGATTATTGTCTCTGCCCCCTCGGGCGCTGGGAAAACCAGCCTGGTCAAGGCACTATTGCAGAATCTTGAGCATTTGTCAGTGTCTATATCACATACGACACGCCAGCCACGCCCTGGAGAATCTGATGGTAGCGATTATCATTTTGTCAGTACATTAGAATTTGAACACATAAAAACCAGCAATGGGTTTCTCGAATCGGCACGCGTATTCGACAACTATTACGGCACTGCCAGAACAACAGTCGATGACTTACTCAGCAAAGGAATTGATGTGATTTTGGAAATTGATTGGCAAGGAGCTCAACAAGTGCGTCAGCAATATCCTGATTGTGTCTCCATCTTTATCCTGCCCCCGTCTCTATCCGCACTGGAGCGGAGATTGCATAAGCGAGCTCAGGATAACCAACAAGCAATCGTGCGTCGCATGCAAGACGCAGTGTCAGAGATATCGCATTATGCTGAATATGAGTATCTCATTGTTAATGATGATTTTGAGGTGGCAATGGA
>JAZGEP010000373.1:0-12441 GCA_036478815.1 Methylococcales bacterium | reverse complement strand
CTTGTCTTGTTGTCTGTCTTCTGCGTTGCAACTTCGGTTACATAGCCCGCTATGCTCCCTACGTTGCGCCTTGAAGACAAACAACAATCCTGCGCAATACTGGTGGGTTATTGATTGCGCGTTACCTGAGTCTAAATGATAATCTAAAACCAATCGCTTCTAACTAATTGCCTAGGAGACTGTCCGAGAATAGAAGCCTACTGTGGAAAAGCGGATTTTGGCCCATTTTTCCGATTAAATTCGTTCAATACAGCAAGTATTCGCCTCAATTAATCGAAACAATGGACTCAAAACCGATTTTCCTCGCTACGGATTCTATTCTCGGACAGCCTCCTTGTTAGTATTTATACAGGTCACTTTATTGATATTCCAGATGAAGCACAGGTGCAGTTGATGGATTTGCTTCAAACGCATCAGCGTCGCGCTTGCCACTACCAGTGACAATAATCGCGAGTGAGTTGTTGCTTGCCCAATTATTTTGATTCACAATTTCTTGAACAATGGTTGTAAGATCTGGAGTTTGTTGATTAACACCTGCTTCACCTACAGTCGTCCAGGCAACTGGAGACCATGGCACACTCGTAACCGTTCTTGGTCTGGTCGATATATTGCCATTGATGTTGTTTACAAAGGTGGTCGCATTATCTGCTGTTTCACCTTCCAAGGTTAATGTGGTTACTGTTGACCCTGCACCAGATGCAGTAAACTGAATAAAAGCATTAACAATTGTGCTTCCTTGTGGAATGGTGACATTATTAAAACGCATACCGACCGTTTGATTGCCTCCAGAAGCGACCAAATCGATGTCGATGCTCGCTATAATCACGTTCCCTGCGGGTTTTTCTTCGGCATCATCACTGCCTAAATTAATCGGGATCGCAATTGTTGTTGTCCCGCCTCCAGGAGGAAGCACAGAGATTGTGATTGTATCCAAACCTGTCATGCTGCCACTATCGGTGGCTGTTGCGGTAATCGTGTGAGTACCTTCCGACAATGTGGGTATTGAAAAGGAACCACCCGTGCCAATCGCACCGTCAAGATTCGAATCCCAAGTCAGGCTTGCTGTCACATTACCGTCTTCTGGATCCGTGCCGGTTCCGGTGAAAGTAATGTTATCTCCGACTGCAAAACTCGCTCCATCAACTGGTGCTGAAATTAGCGCTGCGGGCGGTGTGTTTCCCGCGGCTGCAACAGTGATCGAAATGGTATCCGAACCAGTCATGTTGCCACTATCGGTTGCTGTTGCGGTAATCATGTGTGTCCCTTGCGACAATGCGATTGTCGAAAAAGAACCGCCTGTGCTGATTGCTCCGTCAAGATTCGAGTTCCAAGTCATGCTTGTTGTCACATCACCATCTTCCGGATCCGTAGCGGTTCCGGTAAAAGTAATGTTATCGCCAACTGTAAAACTCGACCCGTCAGCTGGTGCTGAAATCAATGCTGTGGGGGGCTGATTACCAGTCGCGTCTGTAAACTCCACATGAAGTACAGGTGCGCTGGCCTGATTTCCCTCAAATGAGTGTGCATCGCGTTTGCCTGTACCTGTAATGATAATCGCTGCTGAATTATTGCTCGCCCAGTTGGGATGGTCGACAATTTCCTGAATGATGGATGCAATAGGAGGTGTTTGCTGGTTGATACCAGCTTCTCCAATGGCTGTCCACGGCAATGGTGGCCACGAGACGTTAGCCGTTGTTCTTGATCTGGATGACACGTTACCGTCCACTTTAACAAACACTGCAGGATTAGCCACAGCTTCACCCTCAATAGTCAATGACGTTGATTCTGAGCGAATGCCGCTAGCGGTAAACTGGATATAGGCATTAACAATTGCAGCACCCGGTGGAATATTCAATCCATTAAACCGGAGGCCCACTGTTTGATCTCCACCCGATCGTACAAGGTCCAAATCAGGGCTTCCTAAAATCACTGTCTGAGAGGATTTTTCTTCAACATCATCGATACCTGCTGTAATCGGGATCGAAAGTATTGTAGTCCCTCCTCCTGAAGGAAGCACAGTGACAGTGATTGTATCTGAACCTGTCATACTGCCACTATCGGTCGCTGTTACGGTGATTGTATGTGTTCCTTCCGATAATGTTGTTGAAAAGGTGCCGCCCGTGCCGATCGCTCCGTCCAGATTTGAATCCCAAGTCAGGCCCGCTGTCACATCACCGTCTTCCAGGTCTGTACCGGTTCCAGTAAAAGTAACGTTATCTCCGACCGTAAAACTCACCCCATTAGCTGGTGCTGAAATCAGTGCTGTAGGCGGTGTATTTCCCACAGCCGTGATGGTGATTGAAATGGCATCCGAACCAGTCATGCTGCCACTATCAGTGGCCGTTGCAGTAATTGTGTGTGTGCCTTCGGTTAATGCGGTTGTTGAAAAGGAACCACCCGTGCCAATCGCACCGTCAAGATTCGAATCCCAGGTCAGGCTTGTTGTCACATTACCGTCTTCGGGATCCGTACCGGTTCCAGTAAAGGTAATGTTATCTCCGACTGTAAAACTCGCCCCATCAGCTGGCGCTGAAATTAGCGCTGCGGGCGGTGTGTTTCCCGCGGCTGAAACAGTGATCGAAATGGCATCCGAACCAGTCATGCTGCCACTATCAGTGGCCATTGTGGTAATTGTGTGTGCTCCTTCTGACAATGTGGTTATTGAAAAGGAAGCACCCGTGCCAATCGCTCCGTCAAGATTCGAATTCCAAGTCAGGCTTGCTGTCACATCACCTTCTTCTGGATCCGTACCGATTCCGGTAAAAGTAATGTTATCGCCGACTGTAAAACTCGCTCCATCAGCTGGTGCTGAGATCAATGCTGTGGGGGGCTGATTACCAGTCGCGTCTGCAAACTCCACATGAAGTACAGGTGCGCTGGCCTGATTCCCCTCAAATGAATGTGCATCGCGCTTGCCTGTACCTGTAATAATAATCGCTGCTGAATTATTGCTCGCCCAGTTGGGATGGTCGACAATTTCCTGAATGATGGATGTAATAGCAGGTGTTTGCTGGTTAACACCAGCTTCATCTATGACTGTCCATGGCAATGGTGACCATGAGACGTTAGTAGACGTTCTTGATCTGGATGACACATTACCGTCTACCTTAACAAATACTGCAGCATTGGCCACAGCTTCGCCCTCAATAGTCAATGACGTTGATTCTGAGCGAGTGCCGCTAGCGGTAAACTGAATATAGGCATTAACAATTGCAGCACCCGGTGGAATATTCAATCCATTAAACCGGAGGCCCACTGTTTGATCTCCTCCCGAACGTACAAGATCCATATCAGGACTGCCAATAATCACTGTCTGAGATGACTTTTCTTCAACATCATCATCGCCTGCGGTAATTGGTATCGATATTGTGGTAGTTGATCCTCCGCTGGATGTTACATCAATTGTTACTTCATCGAATGTGCTCAAAGCGGAATCATTCGCAGTCAATCTAAATATATAGTTACCTTCTGTCGGAAAGCTGATTTCTGTATCTTCTGCATTGGGAGTAAAAATAGTCGCCGTAGCTGGTCCGCTTACTTGTGTCCAGCTAACAGTCAAATTTGGTGGAGTGGGTAAGCCATCATCAGTGACAGTGGCATTGATATTTGCGTTGTTTGGAAAAACAATCGATTGATCAAGTCCTGTGTCTACAGTAGGCGCCAGATTAGACGTGGTGCCGTCTGTTTCCACATGCCCCATATCTGGAGCTGTACCGTTAAAAGCGTTAGATGGTATATCTAGCACGACTTCGCTATTATGCTGATAAAATGCTGTTCCCACATCAACTGCCGGGCTTGATGATGTGATTTCATCATTAGTATTGAGAAGAGGATCCTGGAAAACACTGGATATCAAATCGACTTCAGACTCTGAAAAATCCTGACCATTTCCAAAAAAAAGATTGAATGCAGCAATCGATGTATCATCCACGCGTTTCAAAGCAATATTTGTTGTATTGACAAACAGGTTATTCAGAGCAATCAGATTGTTGCCACCGCTAATCCCATGGTTGTTACGCACAAATGTGTTGTTGGTAACATGAACTCTCTCTTCAAGATTGGCACCCTCGAAATTCTGAGTCGTTTCAGTGCTCAAACCGATCCCCGCAAAGGCATTGTCTATAATCAGGTTGCCTTCAATTCGAAAGACCCTGTCAGACACCACGCCTGCAAGTTGAATTAATTGAATGCCATCCTCGGCGTTATTTTCGATAATGTTATTAATAACGTTAATTTCCAGTCCAAAGTTATGGGAGGTTAAGCGTACTTCAATTCCATCATCACCATTGTCGTGTAGATAAGAATCTTCTATTGTTACAGATACTGGACCGTCTAAGTCCACTGCATCATCGTTGTTGTTGTCAATCTCACAATTTTTTACTAGACCGGCAAAAACGTTGCTGGTTGAAGCAGCGTAATCAACTGCATCTCTTGTGCCCGTCACTCGATTGTACAGGAATTGTAATGGGCCTTGGATATCGACCCCATTATTACCGTTACGAATCGTGAAACCCTGTATTGTGGTTCCGACTCCTACGCTAGATTTAACAAAAATCACGTTATTAGAGAAACCTCCTCCATCAATGATGGTTTGGTCGATAAAGCCGGTGTCACCACTATCGATGAAGTGCGATGTGAGCGTAATCGTGTTGTTTTCCAACGTAAGGTTTTCAAAATAAGTCCCGGGTGCCACTCTGACAATGTCACCATCAACCGCGACATCAATCGCTGCTTGAATGGTGGTAAAGCTGCCTGGAACATCTAAGGTGGCTGCGTTAACAACACCACCCACTGACATCCAGGTTGCAGCAAGGATTAAAAATATTCCAATAAGCGATTGATGTTTGCTATTCATTGCCTGTCTCCCAGGATATACAAAATAATTTCAACATTTTTTTATAAGTTTGGTGGTTTTAGAATCGAAATGAACATTTACGTTTGTGAAAACTCGCATGGGTGTTTTTGTTTTACAGTAACTGCTCAGATTGCCCTCTATTGTGTCCAAGAGCAAGGCGAAAGCGCGGAGTTTACAGGTGTAAATGAGCACTTTCAACGCAGCTCTTGGACACAATAGAGGGTAAGCTGAGTAGTTACGTTTTACATAGCATTCATTTATGGGACGTGCATTATTATCACTTTTAGTCAATGCTAACTAAATTCTATTCACAAGACCCTTTGTCGGTAAATGAACAAATTATCAATGAGGGATGAATCAAACAGAATGAATGCAATATATTGATAATGCTGATACACGGCTAGATCCTGATAATACTCGAGCCAGTGGTTAGTTGGTATAGCCAGTCTTAACTTTGTGAATAGTAAGCTAAATTTAAAATTAAATGTAAATAATTTTGACAAATTATTAATTATTTCATCAGTATTCAGCATTATGTCTTATTGAACAGATCTGTGCAAGCGTGAGTGTTCGCACAACAAAACAATGGAATAGTAAATAAATTGTATGAATTACACTGAATAGTTAGGATTTCAATACATAAAGTGTAAAGATTTGACTTGTAGGTGGGGAAAATACAGAAATACTACTTTTGAATCTAGAGAACGAATAGGAGGGGTGAAGCTACGCTATGAGATAAAGTAACTTCTCATTATTTACCGGCACCTTTAAAATCAATTGGTTACAGTGCATAAAAATTGGACGTTTTAATTTTAACCTTTGTAAGTCATTGATATTTTAATTTTACGAGCGAGTTTTAATGATATTTCTACATTTATTTCATTAAAATCACTTCTAAGCTATTGAATTATAAGCTGCCGGTAAATAATGAGAAGTTACGAGATAAATATGTAACATTTTGATAAATAATTATAATTAATTTTTTTGTATCGCCAGCATATGCATCTTTGACATGTTTAGACGCCGAAATCGCATATTTTGACTGTCAAAGACATACTTTGCTCATTCCTAAATTGCCCGAAAACAGCAATTTACATTACAGCATAGCTACACTTCTCGAAATGAGGCAAGTTGATTTGGGTCTGGGAAGTTATTTAATGCGGGATTCTTGAGTGATTTTGGGAGGTATTACTGAATAGTAATGCACCCAATTTAAATCAACCACCAGCTTGTAGCTGGTGGTTGATTGTGTAAACTGGATGCTCGATACGCGTCAGCTATATGGATATAATCTTTAATCGGCTGAAAAGTAATCGTTCTCAGCGGAGTATTCTTCCTATAAAGCGTACCGAGCGCCAATGAATGCTACTGAAATCTCACATGGAGCACTGGCGCTTTGGAAGGGTTTAAGTCAAATGATAGTGCTTGACGTCTGCCTGATCCAGTGACTATAAATACAGTAGAATTGCCAGACTCCCATCCTGTTCGATTGATTACTTCTTGAAGAATGGATGCTAAATCTGGGGTTTGTTGATCAGGGCCGCTCTCGTCTTTATTCCAACGCACAGGAGTCCATGGGATTGCTGTTGTTGATCTGGAACGTGACGATATATTGAACGCTTCACGCTCGAACATCGCTGCGTTATTCGCTCTTTCACCTTCGATGGACAGTGAGGTTGTTTGAGAGTTCTGAAATCTCGCTGTAAATTGGATATAAGCCTCGACAATTGTGGCGCCTTGTGGAATTTCCAAGCCGTTGAAGCGCATTCCCACAGTCTGGCTGCTGCTATGCAGTCGGCCTAGGTCGAGATCAAAACTACCGACAACGATTTTTCCAGCATCTTCTTCTGCACCATCCTCTCTCGTCGATATAGGAATTGAAATTGTGCTTGTCTGCCCGCTTTCTACAGGTGGAGCGACTGGTTCTGTCGGTGGTGGAGTTGGTGCAGTCGGTGGAATGACTGGATCGGTCGGTGGAGTTGGCTCGGCCGGTGGAATGATTGGCTCGGTCGGTGGGGTGACTGGTTCGGCCGGTGGAGTTGGTTCAGTCGGTGGAATGACTGGTTCAGCAGGTGGGGTTGGTGCAGCGCGTGGAGTGATTGGTTCTTCAGGCGAGACAATTTGCTCGCTAACAATAAACCCATCTGTTTCCATATGTCCTATATCAGGATCCATTCCGCTGAAATCATCGGAGTCAAAATCTAGTATGAGATCACCATTATGTTCAAAAAATGCTGTGCCTGTGTCAACTGCAGGGCTTGAAGGAGCGATTTCATTATTTGAATCAACCTGTGGATTTTCAAATATTGTTGTATTTAGATCAATGTTTGTTGAAATATAATTCTGGCCATTACCAAACAACAGGTTAAAGGCCGCAATGGATTGTCCATCTACGCGTTTGAGTGCAATATTGGTAGTATCTGTGATCAGGTTGTTTAAAACAACAGCGTTGTTTCCGCCAGTAATTCCATGGTCATTGCCAACAAATGTATTATTTATTATAGTGATCCGTTCGCTAAGATCTGCGCCTTGGAAATCCTCAACTGTTTCCATGCAGCACATCATTCCAATCCCTGCAAAAGCGTTATTCAGAATCTGGTTGCGCTCGATATGAATTACTCGGGAGGATCGATTGTCATCGTCGATAAGTTGAATGCCATCTTCGCCGTTGTTGGAAATCTCGTTATCTCGAATCACTATCTTTAGCTCTGGCCCCACATAGTCGTGCAACCGAATCTCAATGCCATCATCCTCGTTATTGGTGATCAGGCATTGCTCTATCGTTACCGCAACAGCTTCGTCTAAATCGATACCATCATCTGAGTTGTTCTCGAAAACGCTAGAACGAACCAGTCCCCCTGAGCCAGATTCATAGTCAATACCGTCATGTGTATCGGTAACTCTATTGTTGAGAAACTTGAATGGTCCTAGCCCACTAACACCATCGCTTGCATTACGGATTGTAAATCCGACGATAGTTGGAATAGGATTGGTGGTTTTACCTTTGACCAAGATTGCATTCGATGCTCCTTTGCCATCAATAATCGTTTCTGCTATAAATCTTGATTCTCCTGTTGTATGGAATTCTGAAGCCAAGACAATGGATTTATTCGAGAGCACAATGTTTTCTTTGTAAACCCCGCTAGAAACAAGGACTACATCACCATCTACTGCCGCATTAATACCAGCCTGGATACTGGTAAAATCTGCCGGAACACGGATGGTTTTAGATAAAACTGCAGATCCATATAAAACCGAAAATGTCGCCATTAATGATATTAACAACTGACTCGTACACTTATTGTTACTAACCGCCATAATTTCTCCTTATATTTTTATTTAGGCTAAGATATCAAGACTTAGGAGCGAGGATTAATCGCTTCCGGATTGTGATTTGCCTTTTTGTTTCACAGAAGCGCTACCTGCTATGTGCCTATTTCATTAACACTCCTGTGCAACAAAATTCTATATCAAACTTCCGGGTTTTATTAAATCCTCGCTCCTTAATGAACGTGCGCGAAATAATTCCATCCGCTTTTTTTGTCTGACTTCTACGTTACCGGAATAGTTGCATTGCTCGCTAAGGAGTGAGGATTTAATAACTTTCCGATTTTGACTTGCCTTTTGATCCCACAGAAGCACTCATAAAATAGTTGCGTAGCCTGCTGTGCGCCCATTTTATGAGTGCTCCTGTAAAATTAAAATGCTGCGCCATACTTCGGTAACTAATTAAATCCTCACTCCTTAGGAACGTGCATGAAATAACTTGAACATTCTGGTTGGTCTTTTTGCTCCTGACCAAACGATTTCAATCGTCGCGTAGAACAACTATGCTCCTCTTGAGATTGTTTCGTCAGAAACAAAAATCCTGCGTCATCATTGTTCAAGTTATTCCATGCACGTTCCTTAGTACCGATTATTGCGTTTTGAAGCAAACAAAAATTCTTGCTAAAAGTGCGGATTTTATTAAATCCTTGCCCTAACTGTATTTGCCTGCATTTAGCTTAAAGCAATTTCAATGCCGATGTAAATTAATCGCGTTGATGATTTCTATCATTGCGTTGTGAAAGTATTCTGAGTATGTGATCGCCTTAGTGGGCGAGGCATTATACCTTGATTCGATTGATGTGGCTGATGTTAAAACTTAGGTAAGCTAATGGATGATTGGTTTTCAGTTCGTTTGTTGCGCCTGATTTTTGTTGCCAATATATGATCCTTTCTAGCCTATAGATTAGCTAATAACTTGTCTTGTATCGTTTTTTTAGTGTCACCATATGGAGACATAAAGTTTGCTATATTTTATAACTCATTGTATTAAGTTGAGTAATTTGTCTCCAATAAGAGACGCTCGCCGTATTTGAAAAATACTGACATTTTGTTTTAAAATTTCATCACTAATTGAATCCGCAATACCATGATGATCAGTATTAGTTAATTTCTATGATGCCTGAGAAATTCCCATCTATGCCAAAAGTCTTTTTCGAAAAGGAACTTTGGGATAGGAGGCTGTCCGAGAATAGAGAACCTACTGTGAAAAAGCGGATTTTGGCCCATTTTTACGATTAAATTCGTTTAATATAACAAGTATTCGCCTCATTTAATCGAAACAATGGACTCTAAACCGTTTTCCCTCGCTACGGCTTCTATTTTGGGCAGCCTCCTAGCAATATATGTCCGCTTTTATTATGATAACCTAACGTATACACACATGTTCTGCACTGACATGCATGCCAATTATAGACTTTCTTCACTTAAATTAAGGTGAGTACAATGTTGAAAATATACGGTCTCGATTTTTCTCCTTGGGTAAACCGCGTGCGTTTTACTGCCAACCTGATTGGTCTGGAATATGATTATGTTCGAGTTGACTTGTTAAACGGTGAAGGGCAGTCAACAGAGTACAAGCACCTTCACCCTGCTGGCAAAGTTCCGGCAATTGATGATGATGGTTTTGTATTGTTTGAAAGTGGAGCGATTTGTCGCTATCTGGCAAACAAATCGGATTCGTCAATTTATCCAGATGATGTTAAAACCAAGGCCGTGGTTGATCAATGGACTGATTTTTCCGTTATTCACATTGCCATGGCGATGCAAAAAGTTTTTTTTAACCGGGTTGTATACAAAATGATGGACAAGGAGCAAGACAAGCTCTCATTGAAGGAAGGAGAGGAGTTTCTGCAACGCTTTTTACCAATTATTGATGCACAGCTTGGTGCGATGAGTTATCTTGCCGGAGATACAATAAGTTTGGCAGATATGATACTAGTGGCCTGGTTGGATCCAGCGGAGATTTCTGAACTGGATTTATCACTTTATCAACACATTTACAAATGGCGCAACCAGCTCAAACAACAAGATTTTTATACAAAGTGCCATCAAAATTATGAGGATTTGTTTCAGTAACTCCTAAAGAGGCTGTCCGAGAATAAAAACCGTAGCGAGAGAAAGCGGTTTAGAGTCCATTATTTCGATTAAAATGAGGCGAATACTTGCTGTATTGAACGAATTTAATCGGAAAAATGGGCCAAAATCCGCTTTTCCGCAGTAGGGTTCTATTCTCAGACAGCCTCCTAGGTGTTATTGATTACGACTTGCCTAATTGTTGAGATGCAAATAAATTGTACATTTGAGTGAGCGATTGATGAGAAAAGTAATCATGTTGGTGTTGATGAGTGTATCGTTAGCCTGTTGTTCCGATCAAGCTGTGGATGAGGTGATCGCTGCTCTTGCTGATCAATTTGAGCAATCCTCAAACCTGGAGCGTAGTTACAGGAAGACGATTCCAGTGTTTTGGAATAATGTTTATTCGACAGGAGGCACAACGCTGTACTGTGCTCAAGATTTTGATGGAGGTTATCACAAAGAAGTGAATATCGAACATGTTTTTCCTATGAGCTGGGTGATGAAAGGATTACGCTGTGGCGACCGGAATCAATGCAGACGCAATAGTGAACGCTTTCGTTTTATAGAGTCGGATATGCACAATATGTACCCTGCTTTAAGTGAGGTGAACAAGGTACGTAGCGCGATGGCGTTTGGAATTATCAAAGGCGAAAAACATTTACAATTTGATTCGGTCTCGAATTGTGATTTCGAAGTGGATTTTCGTAAACGCAGAGTAGAGCCAGCGCCAGCATCTCGAGGTGAAATTGCTCGTGCCATGCTCTATATGGATGACACTTATTCTGAGTTGGAATTATTCAAACGTCAGCGTGACATGCTAATTGAATGGCATAAAGCAGATCGACCCAGTAAGTTAGAGAAAAAACGTAATGACATCATCGAGCAGCTACAAGGGACGCGTAACCGCTGGATTGATCGATAATTTAGGAATGCGCACGAAGTTAATCGGCGTAAGGTGGTTTGACGAAACAAAGTGACCAACCTTGCTGGTCTTTTTGCTCCTGACCAACGCAATCTCAATCGTTACGTAGAATGACTCTGTGCCTCTTGAGATAGCGTTGGTCAGAAACAAAAATCCTGCGCAATCTTGGTAACTTTATTCCGTCAAACCACCTAAGATTTTTGTCTGTCTTCCGCATTAAAGAAACAGGCATTGTTTAATTGTAACTCAGCTTACCCTCTATATTATCCAATAGCTTCGTTGAAAGTGCTCATTTACACCTGTAAACACCGCGCTTTCGCCTTGCTCTTGCGTTAAATTGAGGGTTTTGGTCTATTCTGGATTGTGGCTGTGGTGGAACAAAAAACATGTCAGGCTTCAGATATTACTCAAACCTCGCTCCTTAGGAGCGAGGATTTAATAACTTCCTGATCTTGACTTGTCTTTTTGTCCGTCTTCCGTGTTGTAAAAACAGTTGCGTAGCCAGCTAGAGCTAAGTTTCTACGCCTTGAATACAAACAAAAATCCTTCCTCAAGATCCAGAAGTAATTAAATCCTCGCTCCTAAGCGTATCAAGATAACGCTTTAATTCTCGACCGCAGCTGTAAAAAACTTCTTTACTCTGATGGTTTTTTGTCATACCAAGTGCACCTTCCATAGAAGTCAGAATAAAACAGGCACAATCATCCGTGTTGATTGAGTTATCGACAATTCCTTGTTGCTGTCCTTTTTTTAATACATCCGATATTGCTGTTTGCCAGTTTTGGAAGATTGTCTCAATGCGTTGCCTAAAGCCTTCATCAATTGGTGACATTTCCTGGGCAAGATTGTTTAGCGGGCAACCCAGATTGAAAAATTCATTACTCCAGTGATCGCGAGCTACAAAGACTGAATGAATAGCTTCCAAGGGATCGGTGAAATTATTTAGCGGCTCGATCCACAATTTATGCATGTTTTTCTGTATCTGTTCCTCTAATACTGCATAGCCTAATTCCTGTTTGCTGGAAAAATGATAATACAGAGCACCTTTTTTCAAGTCGGTATTTTTTAATACCTGATCAATACGCATTCCTTGGTAGCCATGTTTGTGTAGTTCTTTAAAGGCGGCGTTGAGTATTTTCAGACGCGTGTCTTCTGGTTTGCTTTTCGTTTTCATGTTTTTCTCAAAATATTTTATAAAAATAGTATAGACAGACTGGTTGGTTTTTGCTATTGTTATTTAAAACAGACCAGTTGGTTTGTT
>JAZGEP010000372.1:0-4101 GCA_036478815.1 Methylococcales bacterium | reverse complement strand
GCGTAAGCTTTTTTATCTGACTGACAACCTGATCAGTGTAGAGGAAGTGTCAAAGGATTTGCACGATCATGGAGTGACTTATTGGAACTTCTGTGTGCATTCCAAAGACGAAGTCGGATTACACAAGCGGCGTGTTCACTCCGCGAGTTATCTGCAACAGCGCGAAGTGATTCGATATGGCGAGCGTGGCGCAATGATGGGTTTTACGATTGCTGTGCTGTCAGTACTGTATGTGATGTTTGCCAAGCCGTTTGGGGAAGAGACTCATGCGCTTGTTTATATTGCAATATTTGGATTTATTACCATGTTTGGTGCTTGGGCTGGTGGATTAACCGGATTGGCAACAGAAAATCAGAGTATTGCCAAATTCCATAATGAAATTACTTCCGGTCAACATTTGTTGATGATTGACGTTAAGAAAGACAAGGAACAATCAGTTAAGCAGTTAATGCAGGATAATCATCCTGAGGCGGAATATAAGGGCTCCGAATCAACCTGGATTTTGCCGTTTGCTAACGCATTTAAATCATCAAACAAGTCGGGTGTTGCGGCATAGATTCATGAATTAGGAGCGAGGATTTGATAATATCCGAAACTTGAGGCAGGATTTTTGTTCGTCTTCAAGGCTAGAAACAGGTGCATAGCAGGCAGGCTACACAACTGTTTCTACGTCTTGAAGATAAGCAACAATTCAGCGCTAGGAGGCTGTCCGAGAATAGAAGCCGTAGCGAGGGAAAGCGGTTTTGAGTCCATTTTTTTGATTAAAATGAGGCGAATACTTGCTGTATTGAACGAATTTAATCGGAAAAATGGGCCAAAATCCGCTTTTTCGTAGTAGGCTCTCTATTCTCGGGCAGCCTCCTAATGGTCGAAGTTATTTCATGCACGTTCCCTAGTGTGCCTGTCCTGTGCGTTATTAACTTGGCGCGGATGGCAGTGATGTAGGGTGCGTTGTACGCACCATTGCGATAGCAAAAAGGTAAACCACGCCGATTGGTAAGTAGACGCACTTAACAGAGCTGCTTTTGTATAATCAAGGTTAAATGATTGGTTAATGTAATTGAAGCAAGCATTTGGCAGGTAGAACTAAGAAAACCAACGTTTTCCTGCTTTCATCTATTGCAGACTTGTTAATAGTCTGTTATTTGTTAGTATAGAGCGCTATTTTATTTGAAACAGAATATGGAGTACTGTGCACAAGCTTTTTATTGAAACATTTGGATGTCAGATGAATGAGTATGATTCCGGAAAAATTCGGGATTTATTGCATTCAACACATCAATTGAAAGTCACCACAGATCCAGCAGAAGCCGATGTATTATTGCTGAATACCTGCTCTGTTCGCGAGAAAGCCCAAGAGAAAGTATTCTCTCACCTGGGACGCTGGCGCAAATTAAAACTGAAAAATCCACAGATGATCATCGGTGTTGGCGGTTGCGTTGCTAGTCAGGAAGGTGATGCCATCCACACCAGAGCACCTTATGTTGATATGGTGTTTGGTCCACAAACCTTGCATCGTTTGCCACAAATGCTCGATGAAGTCCGTCACAAGCAGCGCGCTGTGGTTGATGTTTCATTCCCTGAAATTGAAAAATTTGATTGCCTCCCTGCACCACGTGCTGAAGGTCCAAAAGCCTTTGTTTCGATTATGGAAGGCTGTAGCAAGTATTGTTCATTCTGTGTCGTCCCTTATACACGTGGAGAAGAATTCAGTCGCCCACTGGAAGACGTCATCACTGAAGTGGTGATGTTGGCCCAACAAGGCGTACGCGAGATCAATCTGCTTGGTCAAAATGTTAATTCGTATTATGGGGCAACAGAAGATGGCGATTATGTCGACATGGCAATGTTGCTGCATTATCTTGCTGCCATCGACGGAGTCGACAGGCTACGTTTCACCACCTCTCATCCCGCTGAATTTTCTGATTCACTGATTGAAGCTTATGCCGAAATTCCGCAATTGGTTGATCATCTGCATTTGCCAGTACAAAGCGGCAGCAATCGTATATTAGCGTTGATGAAACGTGGTTATACACGTGAGGACTATTTAGAGCGGATAGCCAAGTTAAGAGAAGTACGCCCTAACATCAGTTTGTCGTCGGATTTTATCATCGGTTTTCCGGGTGAAACAGAAGACGATTTTGCGGAGACGCTGGATTTGATCGAGACCATTGGTTTTGATCAATCATATAGTTTTGTTTACAGTGCTCGGCCAGGAACACCAGCAGCTGATCTGGAAGATCCAGTGTCGCTGGAGACTAAAAAAATGTGGTTGGCTGAGTTGAAACAACAGGTTAATGACAACACTGCAAAAATTTCAGCCAATATGGTGGATACAGTGCAAACAATTCTTGTCGATGGCAATGCGCGTAAAAATCCACAGCAATTATCAGGACGCACAGAGAATAATCGTATTGTCAATTTTGACGGACCTGAGCGCCTGAAAGGGCAGTTAGTCGATGTGCTGATCACCGAAGCACTCCCCAATTCACTGCGCGGCAGAGTCCAGATTTCCGAACAGGCCAGTGTTCTGGAAGCCTGTTAATTCCTTTCTTTCGTACTATCATAATTGTCCACTTCAACTACTTTTTCTGATTCGATGGAACTGGTTCTAAAGCCGGAAGATAATCGACGCCTTGCCAATCTGTGTGGTGCACTGAATCAAAATATTCGACAGATAGAAACACGGCTTGGGGTTGAGATCGCAAATCGTGCTTACAATTTTAGTATCAAGGGCGAAACCAGGCCTGTCCAGGCAGCCTGTTTGTTGCTACAGAGACTCTATGCCGCATCGTTGAAGACTCCAATTACCGGAGACCAGATTCATTTATCCATGCAGGAATCCCAGGTGAATGTCATGTTAGAGCCGGTTCAATCCAAAAAACAAAACAATGAGATTCAAGTACGCACCAAACACGGTGTCATCGTTGGCAAAGGTTATAACCAAAAACAATATTTGCGTCAGATTATGGCCAATGATATTAACTTTGGAATTGGTCCGGCAGGCACCGGAAAAACCTATCTGGCAGTTGCCTGTGCGGTACAAGCGCTGGAATCTGATCAGGTGCGGCGTTTGATTTTGGCACGACCTGCAGTAGAAGCCGGTGAGAAATTAGGGTTTTTGCCTGGTGATATCAGCCAAAAGGTTGATCCATATTTACGTCCTTTATACGATGCTCTGTATGAAATGTTGGGTGTAGAGCGGGTGTTTAAATTGATTGAACGTAATGTCATTGAAATAGCGCCGCTGGCATTTATGCGCGGTCGCACTCTTAATGATGCGTTTATTATCCTGGATGAAGCCCAGAACACTACCCCGGAACAGATTAAAATGTTTCTCACCCGTGTTGGTTTTGGTTCAACCGCAGTGATTACTGGTGATCTAACCCAGGTTGATTTGCCACGTGGACAGCTGTCTGGCTTGCGTCAAGTCACAGACGTTCTGAGTGATGTGGAAGGCATTAGTTTTACCCACTTTGGTAAAGAGGATGTGGTGCGCCATGTGTTGGTGCAACGCATCGTTGCAGCTTATGAGGCTTATGAACAGGACCATCCGCAGTCACACTTCTAAGGCAAATGGAAATCAATAACCCACCCATATTGCGCAGAACTTTTGTTTGTCTTAAGTCTTGTTGCGTAGAGCGCATAGCTGGCTATGTAACCGAAGCAACAAGACTTAAGACGGACAAAAAGGCAAGTAAGGTGGTGGGTTATTGATTGCCAGTTGCCTAGGAGGCTGTCCGAGAATAGAGAGCCTACTGCGGAACAGCTGAATTTGGCCAGCTTTTTCCATTATTTTCGTTAAATAGAACAACTATTCGCCTCAAATAATGAAAAAATCTGGCTCAAATCAGCTTTCCCTCGCTACGGCTTCTATTCTCGGACAGCCTCCTAGTGAATTAAATAGAGTAAGTTATCTAGATGGATGGCGTGGTCTTGCAATATTGCTGGTTCTTGAAGCTCATTTTATCGGATTTGCTAGTGTTGATACTGGCAGGCTAGGTGTTGATATATTTTTTGTTTTATCGGGCTTTTTGATGAGTAGAATTCTATTTATCAAAAGGGTTCCTCTAGCAATATTCTATAAGCGTCGAATATCCA
>JAZGEP010000371.1:0-4175 GCA_036478815.1 Methylococcales bacterium | reverse complement strand
TTCAACAACTGGCGTAGATTTATTTCTGTCCATCGCAGCTTTTTTTGGCTCTCCAGAAATTGATGCTCAATTCGACAGTCAATGATTTATTCAACCTTAATCAATATTCGGTTTCCTGTCTGATTTTGTCTAATTTGGCATACAGATATTCCATAAAAAAACCATGCATTAAAAAACGCTGGCTGAGATTCCATGGTCCAACCAAATAATGTGGGTATTTGTTGTAAGCCATTTCGGCAAGTTGTTGATCACCTATAATCTGGCCAATACGAATCGCTATCGACTGATCAAGATTAAAACCATTAATTGCATCACGATATTCGTCGCGAGTCAGCAAGATGCAAAATAAACACATAAACATCACGTGTGAGTTTTCGAAATCAAGGATCTGTGTCATTTTTTTGTTGACTGCAAAGTCTTCCATGTTGATAGGCTGCCAGTATTGCCAATCAATACTTTCCGCATCCATCGGTTGGTTGCGTTCGTCCCAGTATTTTAATTCTTTGAAGATTCGAAACAGTTCCTGATCATGATCGACAAAACTGTGTTCGATCATAGCGTCAATTGTTTTAGGATACAGTTTGACTGGCTCTGGCATCGTAGTCTTACCGCTGTTAGCTGCCAGAAAATTAAGCACATTGGATTCAGCTGCAAAGTGGCGCAGGATTAAAAAGTTGGTTTCATGACTTACAAAGTGAGTACAAAACCAGCAAATCAGTTTTTGTAGCAAACCATGGGCGCGAAACTGTGGTAGTGGCAGGCGTTTGAAAAACCAGATCAAATGCAACAGAGCTGCGAACACAAACTGTAGTATTGGACGAATGCTCCAGCGCATTGGATTATCGAGATCTTTAAGCCAAAGACCAATAGCCTTTGGTTCTATGGGTATCGAGTTATCAAACTGTATCGCCTCCAGATAGGCGCTGCGTTTTTTAGCCATGGTCTATTTCTTCCAGTTGCATTGCATAGAGTCGCCCAACCACTGTTGCGGTTCGGATGATGGCTTTTTGCTGATCTTGATGTTGACACACCCTGTCAATCAGTTGATAAAGTTTTTCAAGATGGGTGTCATCATTATCACCGTGGTAACGCATAAAACTGGTATAGCGACCTTCCCCACCGATGGCATCATCCACTCTTTTCGCCCAATCAGAAGCCATTTTCTGACCCAGACCTTCGATAATCCACATGGCACCAATCAGATCGATGGGGTTGGACTGACTGGCGCGATACATTAAAAACCCATGCAGTGCTTCAGAACCAGGATTACGGTCAGCGTTCTGAATATCCTCGAGCTTTCCTCCCGCAGCGATGTAATCCGCCTCCAGTAATTCATAGTCACGATGTTCATCGTTTGCATGTCTAATCACCATTGAGCGAACGTCTGAATACTCACGATCAAAACTTGAGGCACAGCGACTGATCCAGCGTGAACCTTCGATCACTTGCTGGCGTATATTTGTGAGCAAATTGCAGTAATCTTCTAGCGTTAACTGATCACGCTCCATGCGCTGAATAATGGCCACTTTACTTAGACGACGCTCAAACTCAAACCATTCTCGCATCAATGACTGTAAACATTGTTGCCCTTGCTCTGTGAGTACATGTTTTTCCATCATTATTCGTCTACAACAGTGAGTTGCATATAAACAGTATTAAAACGACCACTTTCAGGAACAACACAGACGATAATCTCACCTGTTTCATAACGCTGGGTACGACGAAATTCATCCAGCATAATAAACATAGAAGCACAGCCAGTATTGCCACGATTAGACAGGTTGCTATACCATTTTTCTTCGGGTACAGCAGCTCCTGACAGGGTGAGCATGTCAAAAATTTTACTGCGAAAATGATGTGCTGAATAATGACATAAAAAGTGATCAATTTGATCAGCTCTTATTCGACCTTCATCAATCAATCGCAGAAAACCATCGACGCCTAATTTCACAATGTTCTCTAACAGGCGAACATCCTGGCGGATCAATAAAGCACCAGCTGCTTCGGCCTCAGCATAGCTTGGAAAATCTTGCCAACTGCGGTGGTCATTTTTATCTTGCGGATGACCAACGCTCATGCAAACTGGAAAAGCATCCGCATGCGAGAAACTGCGAATCCAGTCGATACGAAAACATTGCCTACGTGGCTGTGTTTCCAGTAGTAACGACCCTGCGCCATCAGACAACATGAAACGCAAAAACTCGGCGTTAAAATCCATGTTCTTATCAACACCTGCAGCCTCATAGTGACTGGCTTTAAACAATCGTGACACCAATTCACTGGCAATCACTAAAGCGTTGCTATGTTCATCGGCAATAAGACTGGTGAAAGCTGCTTTTAACGCCATCATCGAACATGAGCAAATACCATGGCTAGTCTGTAGCTCAACATTTGCCAGTGAAAGCTGGGCCTGCACCATGCTTCCAAAACCAGGTAAGACTAAATCGCCCTGACTGGTGGCACAGCTGAGCATGTTGATCTGTTGCTTGCTTAGATAACTGTTATCCAGGCAAACCTGCCCAGAGTGGGCGGCCATTTCGCTGTTGCTAATAGTGGTTTTGTGTTGTTTGTCTATCGCGTAATGACGGGTCTGAATACCATTGGATTTAAGAATACGCCTCTTTAAGCGACTGGGTTTCCCACCGATACAACCCAGCACGTTTTCAATTTGATCGTTATTAACAGGATTACCGGGTAAGAAGTGACCGGTGCTGGTAATAAATACAGGCATTATACGGGCTTCCATTGTGGATAATATTATTTGTTAAGGAACGTGCACGGAATAACTTGAACAATTGACGTAGACCATTTTTGTCAAATTACTGTTCATATTCAAGGCGCGAAAACAGGCGCATAGTGAGCTATGTAACTGTTTTCGCAACACCGAAGATGAGCAAAAAAACAAGTCAATTGTTTAAGTTATTCCATGCACGTTCCTAAGCCAATTGGGAGCTTCATTGTGAAGTCGACCAGCTGTTACAAAACATAGATAAGTTTACATGCCAACCTTTTTAATTAATACTCAAAATAGAAAACAAACAGTTTAAGCACGTATTGTGTCCCCAGAATTTATGCTTGCTAAAATACCCAATACCATACAGACGCCTGTCTCCCAACATCCAACTCAAAATAGGTCAAATGACACATTAAATAGGTCAAATGGCTTACGCAGTACAATCATACCAATATAGATCCGCATATCCTTGCACAATAACCTGTCGGCACACTAATTGCATTTCTTTGTAGTGTGTACGAGTTACAAAGCACAATTCAAAGTAGAACTAAAGCAACTCGAAATAAATAGCATAGCCATATTGCGCTGGATTTTTGTCTGTCTTCAAGGCGCAACGTAGGGTGCATAGCTGGCTATGTAACCGAAGTTGCAACACCGAAGACAGATAAAAAGACATGCAAGGTATGTTATTGATTTCGAGTTGCCTAACGTCAAGTGGTTCACATCAACACATGATACGTACACACGCTTGGTCTATTAACGACCATTTAACCAACATTTAACGAAATGAGATTAAGATAAATGACTACGTCTGTAAAAAGAAAAGCAATTTTAGGCTTATTAATTTGTATACTTGGGTTTCAAAATATTGCAGCTGCAAGAACGATGATTGTTCAGATTTCCTCTTTTAACCCAACCGAGTCGACACATGGCTTGCTATTCGCATTACACTCCTTAAGAGATTCACGAGGTGAATTTGGCAACGACCCTTACGATTTGACGGTAAAAATTCTTTTCAATAGCGAGGGTGTTTTAAACGCAGCTAAAAAAATCGTAACCCCCCGCGTAAGAATATCAACTCGACCTGAAGATCCTGCAAAAACAGCCGGGAGTTTGATCAATGCACTGCGCAAAGAAGGAGTGGAAATGCGGGCAACCGGATTTAGTCTTAAACAGTACGGAATAGATCCAAAAACAGATCTTAAACGTGGCGTACAAGCTGGGGGCTCTTCAATCATCCCCCGCTTTGTAACATCACCTGAAGAATCTGATGGCGTAGTGGTTGTAAGCTTTTAGTTAAGGAACGTGCATGGAATAACTTGAACAATTCTGGCTGGTCTTTTTACTCCTGACGAAACGATCTCAATCGTTGCGTAGAGCAACTATGCGCCTCTTGAGATCGTTTCGTCAGAAACAAAAATCCTGCGCCATAATTGTTCAA
>JAZGEP010000370.1:0-5526 GCA_036478815.1 Methylococcales bacterium | reverse complement strand
CCAGCCATGAGTACAACTGCGGGAGGCTGAGCTGATAAATCCAGCCCTTCGTTAGCATCTCCCATAACGGCTTGTAACTCAGCCTGTACAATTTTGAGAAACGCCTGACCTGGTGACAAACTTGCCTGAACTTCTTTACCAAGTGCACGCTGTTTAATGCTTTCAATAAAATCCTTGACGACAGGTAATGCAACATCAGCCTCTAACAAAGCCATTCGCACATCACTCAGCGTGCCCTGAATATTCTCTTCAGACAGCGTCGCTTCACCTTTCAGGTTCTTTAACGCACCGGATAGGCGATCACTTAAGTTATCAAACATAGTCAGCACACCTAAATTTTGTAAAACAGTTATTATACAACGCTATTGATAGCTGTGATCGAGCAATAGTGTCTAGGAGGCTGTCCGAGAATAGAGGCCGTGACGAGAAAAAGCGGTTTTGAGTCCATTTTTTCGATTAAATGAAGCGAATACTTGCAGTATTGAACGAATGTAATCGGAAAAATGGACCAAAATCCGCTTTTCCGCAGTAGGCTTTCTATTTTCGGACAGCCTCCTAGCATTAGTCATTCTGAAAATACGTCTTATCATAATCGCAGACTGACTAATGAGCTAAAAATCCTACCTCTAACCTACAAATGAACAACTCCCTTTACCGAGCCGATATTGATGGTCTACGCGCTGTTGCTGTCATCAGTGTATTACTGTTTCATTATGGTGTGGAAGCCTTTAGCGGAGGCTTCGTTGGTGTCGATGTGTTTTTCGTAATCAGTGGCTTCTTGATTACACGTTTGATCAAGAATGAATTGGCAGCAGGACGCTTTTCACTGAGCAACTTTTACTTGCGACGTATACGCAGGCTGTTTCCCGCATTGATTGTGACTCTATTGACCTGTTTTATCTATGCCTGCCAGGTGTTTTCAGCACAACATTTTGAACGATTTGGTGGCTCACTGCTTTATTCCGTTTTATCGATATCAAACATCTACTTTTGGAATGAACATGGTTATTTTGACACTGAAGCCACTTTCAAACCCCTGTTACATACCTGGACACTCAGTGTCGAGGAGCAATTTTACCTGATCTGGCCCGCTTTATTGATGTTGTTATTGTCAGGCAGACGCAAACCATTTGCAGCCATTGTTATCGGCTTACTTGGAATCATCAGCCTTTATGCAGCTCAGTCGTATCTGGCAATCGATGCCAATGCTGTTTTCTTCCTAACACCTTTTCGTATTATTGAATTTTCAATCGGTGCGGTAACCGTGTGGCTGGTTCAATCCCAACGCCAACAGCCCGTGGTTGAAGAGATTATTTTGCTATGCGGACTGACATTGATTGGTTATGCGGTATTCACTTTTGACAACTATACAAATTTCCCAGGTAACAATGCACTGATTCCGTGTATCGGCACAGCAATGATCATTTATACCGGTCGGGCTCACTATTGCGGAAAACTATTATCCAACTGGTTAGCTGTCAATATCGGATTGATTAGTTATTCCATCTATCTGATTCACTGGCCACTGTATGTATTTTATCAGTATCCTGTTCCTCATTCGCTGAATAACATTGAAATTATCGCCCTGCTGGCGATCACTTTATTGTTAGCAGTGCTGATGTATCATTTCGTTGATACACCATTTCGTCGTTTGAAAATAGCCAGTAAGCAGATTTCAACGACTGGATTTACACTGGGCTGTATCGTATCAGTACTATTGACAACTTTGCTCGCCGCTCATGTGTGGAAAAACAACGGTTGGCCCTGGAGATACCAACACCCGCAAATTGCAGTGAGACAAGCTGACTACAAATCTGAAATGAAAAAACGTTATATTCATTTAAAAGGCAACACTGATTGCCTCAACAAAATTTCTGCAAACTGTACATCAGCTAACACGATTGATGGTCTTGTCATTGGCGACAGCCATGCAATCGATGGCTATAACGCCTTAACCGCTGCCAGCAAGAGGAAGCACCGATTGTCTTTGCTATCAGAAGGAGGATGTGATCCGGTAGTCAGCCCGGAAACACAAATCCCGCAGCGTTGGCCCAACCGGATGAAATGCATCGAAATCAATAAACGCTGGTTTAACCCTTTAACCTATCAAGGCTTTGATTACCTAGTGGTTAGCCCGTTGTTTGGAAACTATTTTCTTGCCCGTGAGCTCAAACAATATTTGCAGTTCATCAAGTCACAAACTCAAATCAAACATATCATTGTGTTTGGTAACTATATTGAGCTCACTCAAAGCCTCCAATCAATCATCCAAAATGGCGAGGCGTTACAACAAAGTGTTGTAACGTTTAAAAAAGCCGCTTTTAGCGAAAATGAGCAACTCAAACTGGTCTGCAAGGAAATGGCTTGCTTGTTCATTGATAAGAAAAAACTACTCTGTAAAAATGAGGATATCAAAACATGTAAACTAGAACTGAATGGCATTCCCTTCACCTGGGACAGTCATCATTTATCGCTTGAATTCAGCACCTTGCTGGGACAACTCGCAAAACAGAAAATCAATCGCTATTTGAGCAAGCCACTAAACTCAGCCTCTATGCATTGAACAACAGCTACCACATCTACACACATTCAATTGAGAAATAATTGCAAAGCTGATTTCGAATCAATCGACGTTTATTGTCAACGCTGTTTTCAGTCAGGTTTCGTGAAATTCAGTCACAACTGACCTATTGGGCAGCTTGTGGAAGAGCAAAAGTAACCACTCCATCATCCTCGGCCTCATCTTCCTCTTCCATCGCTTCTAGCGACAGACCATCCGAATTGTTGGCTTGTTGCTCTTCAGTATGCTCAGCTTCTACAGCAGGTTGCCCATGGTCTCGACTCAGTTTGATTTTCAGCTGCAGATTATTTGGCGAATCTGCATTTTTTAATGCTTCTTCATAGGAGATAATCCCTTGCTTGTAAAGTTTGAACAGATGACTGTCAAACGTTTGCATTCCCAGCTCTTCAGACTTTTCCATTATTCCTTTTAGCTCATGCATTTGACCTTTCTGAATTAATTCACGAATAGTCAAGGTTCCCAACATAATTTCAATGGCGGCAACACGTTTGCCATCAACAGTTGGTACAAGTCGCTGGGAGACAAATGCTTTGAGGTTGAGTGAGAGATCTTGCAATAATTGGTTACGTCGCTCTTCGGGGAAAAAATTGATCACTCTATCCAATGCCTGATTGGCGTTATTAGCATGTAAAGTTGATAAACATAAGTGTCCAGTTTCGGCAAATGCTAACGCATGCTCCATGGTTTCACGAGTTCTGATCTCACCAATCAGGATCACATCTGGAGCCTGCCTGAGAGTATTTTCCAATGCGTCCGCATAGCTTTCTGTATCAACACCAACCTCACGTTGACTAATCAGACATTTCTTATGCGGATGCATATATTCAATCGGATCTTCTATGGTAATAATATGCCCGGTTGTCGTGCTATTTCGATGATCAATCAAAGCCGCCAGCGAAGTGGATTTACCTGAACCGGTTCCACCAACAAACAGAATCAATCCATTCTTTTGTTTAATGATATCTTTTAAAACCTTTGGCAAACCCAGTGTATCAGCATTGGGAATGTCAACTTTAATATTACGAATCACCATTGCCAAGTGATTACGTTGTCTAAAAATGTTAATCCGAAAACGACCAATACCGGGTTCTGAAATCGCCAGATTCATCTCTGGTTTATCTTCGAACGCAAGCTGTTGTTCTTTATCCATCAAACTATAGGCCACAGCCTTAATCTGCTCGTTAGTCAAAATTATTTTATCTATCGGCTTGAGCGTCCCTTGAAATTTTGCCGCTGGAGGTGCACCAACAGTCAGATACAAATCAGAGCCATCATTTTGAACAAGAAGTTTTAAGTAGCTTTTAAATTGCATGGGAACCTTATCGCTGTGGGATTATATTGAAATATATTGTCAAATAAATGTTCAACATCTCGATGAAGCAACTCAATGCATGTCTATGTGGGTTACAAAGAACAACATGACTAAACCAAAAGTTGAACAAGCTGTTTCAAGCATAGTCAAAAAATAGCAGTCAGTATGCGACAATATTCACATTTGTTATCATCAGTACTTTTCACAGAACAGGGAAATCAAAAACTTCAATATTTTCAGCTTGCGGATTGTAAGAAGCTGATTATCCGTGCTGAAACCAGTCCTGGGTTTTCCATATGCAAATGATGCCCACCTGCTAGCTCGACAAGATTTAAGTGATTGATGGCAGCAATTCTCTGGGCACTGGTTGAATGCTGATTTAACAACCCTTGCTTGGCTTTAATTAACAATGTTGCGGCTTCGATAGACAATAAGAAAGACAACACTTGCTGCTCCGCCATGTAGATTGGTGATGGCAAATTAAGACGACGATCTGCCAGCCAAATAATTTCTTCATCCCCCTGTTTCGCATTGCGCTTAACTAATAACTCAGCTGCGTTACGACTAATGTTTCCAACACTGACTCGACGTTCAATCAAACTATCCCAGTCTGGATAAGACTTTAATTTTACTTGTTGTCCAATGCGCTGATGCAAACGTATTGACTTAGCTAGTTGATCGGTTACTACATCGCTATGGCTGGATATTGGTCCTATTCCATCCATCAAGATCAATTGACTAATCAATTTGGGAGCAACAGCTGCTATCAGGCTTGCTATCCCTGCTCCCATGGAATGCCCTACTAATACAAAACGCTTCCAGCCAAGCTGGGCAACACATTCAAGCACATCAAACACATAATCAACAAAGTGATAGTGACTGCCTGGTGGACGGTGTTCTGAACGCCCATGTCCAGCCAGATCAACAGCAACCATTTCAGAAGCAGCATGAATCAAATTGTAAGCGATTGGCACAAAGCTGTTGGCATTATCAAGCCAGCCATGTAAGGCAAGAATTGGTAGCCCTTGATGACTGGAATTATTAATCCAGTGGATACCAGACATTTTTCCATAGGATGCCTTCAAGACTATTTCGTTTTTTTGCATGTATATCGGTTCTCCCCAACAAAAATCGAATACAGTTTCGTGTTGTACTGTTTTCTATCAAATCATTGATCAATGATTATTTCTAACACTGCACCCGCACGCTAGCATTGTCGATCCTGGCGCGTAGAATTGTCAATCCTGGACAGATCCTCAGAAAGCCGAGGACACAGTTAAGACTCAAAGGCTGTGCTGCAATACGTCAACAACGTGCGATAAAAGTGAAGTCAATGTAATATATACTATTGGTATATGGATGCCAGCCCACTAGTTACGTTAAATATACTGGGCTGCAATTCAATCCACTGTATAATGTCTGGCTATTTATGCTCACAGTCTAACTGGATAGAATCATCCCAGTCGCGATTCAGCCCGCATGGTTGTTTTACCAACACACCATGTATCCTGACAGCCTGTAAACTCGCTAGGGCAACAGCTCTTAAATCTAATAAGGTAATACTTGATGACCACTGAAGAATCCTCTCCAATGTCTTTTGCTGATTTAAACCTCAGCCCAGATGTTCTTAAAG
>JAZGEP010000369.1:0-13434 GCA_036478815.1 Methylococcales bacterium | reverse complement strand
TAAAAACCTACTGCGGAAAAGCGGATTTTGGCCAATTTTTCCGATTAAATTCGTTCAATACAACAAGTATTCGCCTCATTTAATCGAAAAAATGGACTCAAAACCACTTTCCCTCGCTACGGCTTCTATTCTCGGACAGCCTCCCAGGAACGTGCATGGAATAACTTGAACAATGATGGTGCAGGATTTTTGTTGCTGACGAAACAATCTCAAGAGGCGCATCGTTGTTCTACGCAACGATTGAGATGGTTTCGTCAGGTGCAAAAGACCAGCCAGAATGTTCAAGTTATTTCATGCACGTTCCTTATGAAAAACTCCGCAGGGCGACTGCCCTGAATCAATATATAAGGTAACCTTTGATGTCCAATGAAGAATCTTCTCCACTGTCTTTTTCTGATTTAAACCTCAGCAAGGACGTTCTTAAAGCATTAGACGATGTTGGTTACGAAACGCCGTCACCGATCCAAGCGAAAATGATTCCCTATGTACTCGAAGGGCGAGACGTGATCGGTCAAGCACAAACTGGAACCGGCAAAACAGCCGCTTTTGCGATGCCGATTTTATCACGTCTTGATTTAACGCATAAAAAACCACAAGTGCTTGTTCTGGCTCCAACGCGAGAACTGGCAATTCAGGTTGCTGAGGCATTTCAGAGTTATGCATCGCATATTAAAGGCTTTCGAGTACTACCAATTTATGGTGGGCAAGAATATGGAGGTCAAATACGCCAACTGAAACGCGGCGTTCACATTATTGTCGGCACTCCTGGACGAGTCATGGATCATATGCGCAAAGGCACGCTTGATGTATCTGGCATGACAACACTGGTGCTGGATGAAGCTGACGAAATGCTGCGCATGGGATTTATTGATGATGTGGAATGGGTGCTTGAGCAGATCCCCCAACAACGCCAAATTGCCTTATTTTCTGCCACCATGCCACCCGCCATTCATCGCATTGCCCGTCGATTTTTAAACAAGCCAAAAGAAATCGCAATCAAGGTTCGAACCACCACTGCAAGCACAATACGCCAACGCTACTGGATTGTCAGCGGTTTACACAAATTAGATGCACTAACCCGAATATTGGAAGCCGAAAGCTTTGATGCCATCATCATTTTTGTGCGCACCAAAACAGTCACCATCGAACTGGCCGAGAAACTGAATGCACGCGGCTATGCAGTTGCGGCTTTGAATGGTGACATTGCGCAAAATCAGCGTGAACGCACCATAGAAAAACTCAAGAATCGTAAGCTGGATATTCTGGTTGCCACCGATGTTGCTGCACGCGGACTTGATGTGCAGCGCATCAGTCATGTCATCAATTACGATATTCCGCATGATAGTGAAGGCTATGTTCATCGCATCGGTCGGACTGGCAGGGCTGGACGTAGTGGTGAAGCAATTTTATTTGTTGCTCCACGCGAACAACGCATGTTACGAACCATAGAACGCTCTACCAGGCAAAAGATTGAATTAATGCAACTACCATCTGTAGAGCAAATCAATAACAAGCGCATTACCCGTTTCAAAGAGCAAATCACTAAAACATTAACAAATGAAGACCTGGATTTTTATATTCAACTGGTTAGTCAATATCAACAAGAACATGATGTAGCAGCAGAAGATATTGCGGCAGCGCTAGCGCTGATAGCGCAAGGCGATCGGTCATTATTACTCAAACAGCAAAAACCAGAACACAATAAACCCCGACACCCTCAGAAAAACAAATTTGAACGCTCAAACTCTCGCTCGCGCCATACAAAGCACAAAAGCATGAAACCATGGGAAGGAAAGCGTTCCAGTGACGACAAACGCTCTGCTAACCAGAGCAAATCCAGAGACGCCAATACAGATACAAAACCAAGCAAAAAACCTGCTAAACGAAAGTACACCTATCGAAACCCTGCACTTAATGATGCAAAATAATAGGTAACTCATACGTAACATCAATGAATAAACAATGACCAAACATCCAGTATTCTGATTAAGGACAAATCTTTCATCAACCAGTGCCGGAATTGAAGAATCGCCCACTTTCCCTTCATTGCTCCAGATGATTTCTATGAAACCATCGCGCAAGGGTTTTAAAGACTCTTGATCGAGCTCTTTTTCAATTTTTTCGCGAATTTGGTTTTAAATTGAAAATGATTCTCATAGCACGTAGAATCTGAATTTTTCTTTTTGAATTCCTTCACTGGCAGAAGAATCAATATGCAACGACTTTAATTTTCTTCTTGATTTTACTCCTGACACACCAACTATTCCAGGTTCAACACCTGCTCTACCTATCAGAAAATCAAATAGTACTTGATAGTTTTCTTCTGAATTAAGCGAGTAGGATGTAGCACTGCGCAAAGGCTCAGTAATAAATAATTGGTGATCACTGGCAAATACTACTGGAACAAATTTGGTGGTCTTACTGCGTTGGTCATCAATTTCCTGGGTTATCAACAGACCTTCCCAATCAACACCTTTCCCTTTTCCTGGTTCTTCATGACCGCGAAAGCGACGATAGTCTATTTCTGCACAAATCACAAGTACATAGGTCGCCTTGTCCAGTTTATCCAGCATCCAACACGACCAACCTTTTTCTGGCGTTCCATTCACATATTGATCCAACACTGTTTGCAACCCATCCTCGCGCAAACGCTCTGAAAAAGCAGCAACAAGATCTCGATGTTCCTGGCTATCATGGCTATAACTGATAAAATCAACAAAGAACTATTGCTCCCAGGCTCCACTATTTATTGAATAACAATTAGTTACAAACAAAAACAAGTCGTACACATAATTTCTCTCACCATACTTACTTTTCACATGATTTTCAAAAAATACCTTTTTCTCGTTCCAACGCTCCTTGCGAGGACATGCAGTTTATGACGCTCCTGCGTCAGAGCAAGAAATTTCTATTTTTTCACCCGATCCCAGAAACTCCGCTTACGACCATGATCTGATTCCAGCTGATTGAAAAACGCAATATGCTCAATCAAGGGTTCGAAGTCATTGATTTCTCCAGCCATGGCATCCAGTTTCTTGAAATATCTGGCTGCGTGGGTATAGGCCTTGCTGTATCCACGATTTAGAATATCCAGTAACAGTGCTCGATAACATGCTGTTGCAGCATGCAGACAACCTGCCTTTTCAAACGCATTAACCAGTGTCGTCAGGTGGGCGTAGTAACATTTCTCCAGTTCGTGATGGCGCGTTACAATGATCTGCTGTGCACGCTCGGCTTCATCAAGCTGCAACAACATATCAGCACTGGTAATACTATCACCGCTCTGTTCTGCCTGGCTGATTGCAGTCTGGTGCACTGCCACCTGTTCATCCTTGTTCAGAGTTTCAACATATCGCTCAAAACTGCTGTAACTTCTGTGCTGTTGATAAATCTGTCGACGTGTATCACACAGTTTATGCTTGTCACCACTTAGCTCGTAAACCTGTTCCAGTTGTCCCAAGCGATCCAGTTCAAAACGACTTTCCCAATCCGTATTCAACCAGCGTAGAGCGCCATCAAGCTGATTAAACTTGATATACATGGCAGCAATACTCTTTTTTTGCATATCATTTGGGTCAGATGAATCAATCAAAACCGAATGCTCGTACAAATCTGGATCTTTCAATGCTTCGGCTACGCAGCCTACTGCAACACAAGCTTTCCTTGCATCCCAGTTATAATTGTCATCGGAGTCTTTTGTCTTGATAGACTGATGGTATTCCGCTTCATAACGATCAGCCAGCTGTTTCAACTGATCCTGACCCAGAATAATATGGCTAAGGGGGTATCCACTTCGCTCTCGTAGGCACAAGATGTAGTATGTATGAATGAGAACAATTTTACCCAGTCTACGGTATTGATTATCAACAATATCGTGAACTTAAATTATCTCCTAAGTGACATATCATCAACATCTATATATGGGGGCTACGAGAGTGAAGTGGACACCCCCTTTTATTCCCAAGAACTCGAAGTTCAAATGCAAAAATTGTACAATCGTCTGCCAGAAAAAAACAGACGGTTATATGCAGGAATAGAAGCCTTAAACTCCCTTATGATGGAGTTAGCTATATAGCACGACTTTTTAATTGTGCACGCGATACAGTCTTGCTTGGCATACAGGAGCTGAATGAGGACGAACTATTACCTCAAAATCGCAATCGAAAAGAGGGTGGAGGCAGGACAGCCATACTTGATCAGGACTCTAATATTGATGCGGTTTTTTTACTTCTTTTAAAAGAACATATGCAGGTGACCCCATGGATGAAACAGTAAAATGGACAAATTTAACTTGTTCAGATATTTCAGTTTTCCTGGCTAGAAAAGGATTTAAAGTCAGTCACACACATTGTGAGAAAACTCTCGAAAAGACATGGGTATGTAAAACGAAAAGCGTTAAAAAAAGTCTGCTGGAGACCACAGAGATCGTAATGCTCAATTTGAACGTATCAACGAATTAAAAAAGCTTTATCAAACAAAGAACAATCCCTTTGTTAGCATCGAGTGTTTCCACATATCACTCGTGCTTTGCAAAGAGCTGAACGAGACCAAAACGATTTTTCCGGGAACTGATTTTCAGATGATTTATGAATTTGGTAGCAGCGGATAATCCCTTACATCAGGAGGTCTGAATTTACTGCGTTAGTTTATCTTGATACTCAGCACCGCAATAAATCGTGAAATCGAACACGCCCTATTCACTCAATAGCTACGTGGTGACTCCTCATCACGCATTGCTCTTGGGTAAAAAAATACATCAACTTTTCACAATTTAGAGCGGTACAGTAAAACCCTAATTGATGTTTTGCTGCTGCCAGAAAGTTCTCTTTCTTAGCAACCCGACTTTCGGGTTAAAAACAGTTGCACCACCACCAGTTCCGACGATGACGTAAACACCTCCTTCCAAAAACAAACTATCTGCGGAGGATGGGATGCCACCACCAAGATTGTCACGTCTATCTTTAATTGTTAAATTTTGTTGATCACCATCACTATCAGCAGTGTACAAATCATCATAAACAGCAGCACCAGTTAGCAAATTGATTGCATAAAGCCTTCCATTGCCTTCAACTGCCGGTTTACAAGGATCGTCTGCAGCGGTCTCATTCGGAATATAGGTGGTGAAAAATATTTTTCCATCCAGAATCAGTGGATTCGCCAAACCTTTTTCACCCGCCCATTCATCATCATATTCCTGAAAATTAATATACCAGCCTTTCTTGCTTTTCAATGTGGTTGCAGCAGAACTACCAACTTCTAAATTAATATCCGTCAAATCCGACATATCTGAAGCAGTAATCGGGGTAAACCCGGATGGTATCGGTGAAGTAATATGCGTATCCCTGAAAGCATAAAACTGGTCATGTACAGATATATCCAATGGATGGGAACGGTTACCACTGGTAATGGTCACCACATCATACAAGCTAGTATTAGAAAAAACACTATCATTCATCTGTGCAACATCTGGTGGATAAAAGAATTTGCGCTTGTCCGCATCCACCGCTGAAGAGGCGATAACAGCCAATCTTGCACCTGTAGAAGAATTCAAGGTCGAGGCCAGATCAATACGCCATAACTGTCCACCGGTATCACCGACATAAAGACGTTCAATAAGACCATCACTGTTTGCATCTATCAGTGCAATATCGGATGGAATCGCATAAGTCATGTCTGCCAGATTCAAGTTAGCGCCGGTGCTACTTGCCCACCACAATCGCGAGCCATCATCGGCATCAATAATATAAATAGCATTACCATAGGCGGATACTCCAAATTCGTTATCCTGGCTGGTATGATATCCACCTGCAAAAATCAATACGTCTTTTTTCGCACCATTGTAGTTAATTTTAGCCGGGAATGGCTTAGACCAGGTTTCTCCCAAAGCGGCGAAATCACCAGAGCCGCCTTCAATGCGCCACAGTAACTTCGGTGAAATCGCATTGGTTGTGGTTCGATCTGTCAACGTTGCACTCGGGGTAATGTCAAATGCATAGATATTTCGACCACCACGACGCATGGCGACATACGCATATACAAAGTCTTTTTCGTCAGTGCTGATTGAACCATCAAGGTTGATATCAGTTCCTGCAGGTTCTACGATGCCATTATCATTGGCATCATAAACTCGGATTGTCGGAGTGACATCCAGCCCATAGATATGATCTCCATTAATATTGTTCATTTGATCTTTTTGTTGATCCAACAATGCTTGCGGAATGAACGCCCACTCTTCGATACCATTATGGGCATTGACCATACGCAAGGTGCCATCATTGGTTGCCACCAATAATTTGGTAACGAAATCTATGTCATCATCTGCATCAGCACCATCGTAAGGGTTTCCATCACCATCCACAGGGTAGCCATAGGAAACAGCAATCGCGCTAGTATGTAAAGGATCACTGAATAGCCAACGGTTGTCAGTGGTGTACCCGTCTTCATTTTCATCCTTAACGTCTCTTCCACGCATCCAATCAATGAGCTCGTTAATTTCCGTTGTTTCATCAGAGCTATAGGGTGATGCGTGATTAAACAAATTATTTCCAATCAGGCCAACCAATGCCGAATTAGATGTCCACACACTGTGTGCACTGCTATCCAGGGTAACAGGACTTGAGGGAGCAGTTGATCCTGTATAGGTCAGCAGCTTTCGTGAGCTATACCCGGGAAGTTTTGAACCGGCTCCACCTTCCTGAATGACTGGGCCATCAGTCGTTGTACTCCAGATACTTTGTGCAGAGTCCTTGATTCGATCATCAGAGCCAATTGCTGCACTATCATTGCCATCAAGAATGTCTCCAGCTTCACATGTTGGGTCACCGTCGCCATCAACTTCAGTACCCGAACAAACTTTATATTTTTTGAGATTACCATTCCAGCGACGATTACGGTCTGGCTTGAATAATGAAAAATAGATTTCGTTATTATGATTGAGCTTGGTGAATGCATTAATCGAGAGAGATGGCGATGCAAACGATGTAGGACGATCCAGTATATCTGCAATAATATTCTCAAACGCTGTCACCAAATCGGCAGCACTGCCAGCATCCTGATAATCGCCACCGCCAGCAGCAGCAACACTTTCCAGATAGGTTTTGCCTCCACTGACAATATTAAAACCAATAGTATAGGTTTTGACAATCTGATTATTTTCAAGGGTATCGTTTTGGTCTTCTGTGTATAAAAAATCGGCAATTTCTGGTCCACATTGACCACTCCCTGAGCCAGCACAACTTCCACCGATCAAATTGACTGCTCTGGCAGCAGAGGTATTCACACTAGGCTGTCCATCAGAGAGTAAAATCATGTAATTATTCTGGCATTCCAGAGTCATCGGACTTTTATAGGTTGCTGTTCCGGTAATTTGCTCTGAAATACAACTGGTTGAATTTAGATTATCATCAGTGCAACCTGCATCCCGTACAACTGTACCACCAGTATATGATGCTGGATGACTAACGCGCGTGTACTTGGAACGATCATCCAGGTTATTGCCTGAGTGGCTATTACCACGTGTGTTGCCATAGAAAACGTCATCACCACGATAATAAAGAGCCGCCTCGTATAATGTATCGACAAGCGGAGTACCAGATTTCCAGTTTAGCTCTGTGACAATATCGTGCAATCGATCGCGCACTGTCTTGAAGCCTGTGGAGAGTTCGCCATTCACTTTTATCCGTAATACGGGCGCACTCGCGGGTTGACCTTCACTCGACCAGGCGCGTCGCAAGCCACTACCGGAAATAATAACATTCAGAGCATTGCCTCCATCCCAGGCAGCTTGATTGACAATTTCCTGAATAACCGCCTGCAAATCGGGCGAAGTATAGGTTTCTTCTGCAGTCCATGCTCCGGGACTCCAGGCTGTTGATGCAGATGTCAGGGTACGTGAAGTGAGATCATTAGCCGATGAGGTAAAGGCTCCGGCATCAGCACTTTTCTCTCCCTTGATCGTTAATGAAGTACTACCACTATGCGGATTTTTAGCGGTAAAATCCAGATAAGCTTCCAGAATAGTGGTACCCTGAGGAATCTTGATATTGGTAAACCGCAGGCCAATCGTTTGGGTTCCCCCATCATCTGTTAACTCCAAATCTGAGCTGTTAGAATACATGGTGCCATCACTTCTCTGCTCAACATCATTACTGCCTGTAGCAACCTGCGCCTGAAACGTCTGGTTAATACAAGCTCCACTGGCCACACTATCTTCATCATAATTGATGTGTAACACAGGTGCTGCTGCAGTATTTTCATCGTAGGAAACAGCTTCACGCAAACCGGAACCGCCTTTCACAAAGAAAGACATGGCATTGTTACCGCACCAGCCAGATCGATTGACCACTTCCTGTACCACTGTTTTCAAATCTGGCGTCAAGTAATGCTCGCTTTGTGTCCAGGGTTCAACCGGATCCCAGTTTACACTGGCTGAAGTGGAATTGGCTGCACGTGTTGACAAATTGCCTGCCACCGCTGTGAAAGATGTCGCTGAGTCATCAACACTTTCAGCAGTAATAACTGACGATGCAGCATCACTCTTTGATGAAGCAGCTGAAAACTCAATATAGGCATCAGTGATGGTTGCACCTTGGGGTACACCAACATCCTCAAAACGTAATCCGATAGTCTGTTCTTCATCAGTAACAGCGGCTACTGCACCTATTGAATAAGTGATGCGTAACAAAGGCTGGGTACCACCACCATTATAAGACCAAACCCTGCGTTTACCAGAACCTCTGATAATGAAAACCATATCATGGGTATGACCAGCCCCACCCCAGCCTGGTTGACCAATTAGGTCATTCACTAGTGAAGTCAAACTTGGCGATATTAGTTTTTCATCATCATCGGGATCATCAACAGCATTCCAGGACACTAGACTACTGGTGGCATTCGCCAATCGATCGGTAATATCGTCATCATTACCACTAAAACCGGATGGATTCAGTGTTTCTTCAGCGACGATTGTCAGATTTGTCGTCTCGTCTTTGTGATTCTTGATAGTAAACTCAATTTCAGCATCAGTGATGGTTGCTCCAGCCGGAATATTGACGTTTAAAAAGCGAATACCGATTGTTTGATCACCGCGACTACCATCACTAACCAACTCTAAATCGCTACTGGTTCTATACATATCACCATCATCTTCCTCCTCGGCATCATCGTTTCCTGATGCAACCAAAATTTCCAATGTAGTCACGCCTGCTGCTACTGCTGCCACTGATTTTTCCACCATGCTCAATTTGGTCGAGGTTAAATCCACAGTTGTATCAGTAACAAATTCCTGTGCATCATCTTCGCTGCGTTTGATTCTAGAATAAACCAGTGGCAGCGGTTCATTACTGGAAGTAACGCCTTCGATTTCAGTACTGGAGGCATCAAGATTGGCAACCGGATAAAGCACGGGCCCGCCTTCTCTGTGAAAACGCATCAATCCCATATTGACATTGTTGGCTCCGCTGATAATTGTATGCAACGCTGTTTTCATCCGATCCAGGCGGGTTATTCCAGTACCATCAGTGCTGGTCATACTACTCGATGTATCAAGTACCAACAGTACATTCGGGCGCACCAGCGCATCATTATTGGCACCGCCACCAAAGTAAATTTCGGTATCTTCTGCCACTGCAGCACTTGAGAGTAATATCAAGACTACAAACACACTGCTCAATGTAGAGATGAATAGATTAGGAATGTTACTACTTATGCATTTAATCATGATATTAACTCTTTGATGTTACAACTATTTTTGGAATAATGCGAAAGGTTCCTTGACGAATTTCTACATTCACAGAACTGGAATCTATTAACCCCTGACAACGATATTCATTGTGAATTGCCCGTAACGTTCTAATACTATTACCAGTAGCACGAGGCGGATTCGTCTTACCTGTATAAAGCTGCTGAATTTTGTAAGCGGAACGATTTGTTACTGAATTACTCACCAAATACTGCTTGGCCCCACCAAATAAATTACTCAGCGAATTATTTTTGGTGGCATCTTTAATCCCTGAATCATTAAGCAAGCGGTTAGTACAACTATCAGCCGCCTGAAAGGCTGCTTGCTGTAATCCAGAATGGCCGGCTATTTTTTCTTGCAAAATACTGGTTTTTGCACTGGAAATACCAATTAAAGTCAGTATCACCAAAAATAATAGACTCAAAACCAGCACCACACCACGTTGATTTTTATTCGAATAATTATGTTGTTTGAACATCACTTAATTCCGTTCTCTAAGCTGTATCGAGGTTGTGTAAACTCGCCGTAAATATTTGTCATCTGCATCCATATCAGCCGCAGCAGTCGTCACCCCGGCAAACGTATAAGCTGTCGGCTCAGTTGCCACATTATTAGCGACAGATCGCATTAGTAAACTGATACGCACACTGGAAACATGCTCCCAGTTTGCAACGACACTGGCTGCTTCGTAGAGCACATTTTCATTCGTACTCGGATCTCTACTTCCATATGTAATCGACATATCCTCGACACCTTCAAGTAAAGGAGTATTGGTATACCCACTCGAGCCATCAAGTTCATTTCGACGCAAAATTGGAATGCCTGATGTATTCTCACTAATGAAATAATCGGTTGATTCCAGGCGCATCACACGCGCAATCGCATTAAAAGGAGTATTGACATTACTATAGCTTCGACCGAAACTACCATCGCTGGAGACCAATACGGTATTGCCCGAAGAGGTGGTGACAGAATCACTTCTGAAAATCTCCGACCCAGCACAATCACTGATCAAAAAATAATCACCTGCTTTAATCGGGCAGGTTTTCTCACCGATCAACGTTACCGAAGTAGCGCCATTTAAGATTGAAGCTTGTATATCTTGACTACAACTACTGGCGCGGGTAACCGTCAACACATCTGTATTCGCCTTCACTGCATGTGCAGTCGTCAAACGAACTGCGGGTAGCGTTGGTGTCCATGAAGACCCATCATAAGCATGACCAGCAATAACACTATCCATTGAAAAATCTGGAACACCACTGGTAAGATACGTGCCTGGCTCCTCCGATTTCAGATTGGCACAACCCTGAAAACCAGCCATACGCGCATCCTGAGCAAGTAGATCAACTGCAGCATGACCATTTTCTTGCAACTGTGACAAGGCATCTTGTACAAGATAGGTTTGTTTATTACCGATATAGATCTCAATAATTCCTGTCATCAGAATTGAACTAATGGCTAAACCGACCATGATTTCGATCATTGAAAAGCCAGACTGATGACACCTCTTTGTTGTTGTGAGAATAAGATTTTTCATAGTTGAAAACTAATAATCAATGGAAAGTCTCTGGCATCATCCGCATCGGATGTATCATTACTAATCACACCACTGGCATCCCTGTCCCACCAAAGCTTGATGCTATACACATCTCCAACCCCATCGCAAGCTGGCGTTGAAGGCGTGTCATTACGCGTTGGTGTGCTATCAATGCAGACAACTCCGACTCCCAGAGGCAGCTTACTTGCCAGCTCAGCTGACCATTCGTACATATCCAACTCTGCCTGATCATCTGCATTACATTGGGAATCGCGACTACAGGTATGTGATGCGCCAGTTACATTGTGATAAGACTCTTGTTTCACAGAATATGGGTTTGACTGCATACGCTCGACCATGTCGTACGCTAATAACGTTGATAAGCGAGTTTGTGTTGCTGTCTGGGTGTTTTTTAATCCACTCATCTGTAACCCAGTCAATCCCAATAATCCAACCCCGAGAATGACAATGGACACCATGATTTCCACAAGCGTGAAACCAGATTGGCTTTTCTGATATGAGTGATACGGGTGCATGCTACGATTAGCCATCATTGGTTTAATTGCTATATTTGTCAGCGCCATAGTTTTGTCAATTCCCGTTATGTTGGCGAACAGGTGGTGATATTAGTTCCATCAATATCTTCTGGAATCTGGTTGTGATCTAAATCGCGTCCACTCCGTGCTTTACCGGCAATATTAATAAATACTGCGCCGGCGCCATTAATGTCATTATCAAGACAAATCACGAAGTAACCAGAAGCCTTTATCTTATTAGAATCTAAAATATATCCGGCTGGCTGATAAGTCAGTGAACCTGAGAAATTGCTAGATTTTAATGTATAACCATCTGCTAAACCTTCAACAACTTCCAATATTTCTTCATTGGTATTGAGTGAGCCATTACCATCAGTAGACTCACTATGATCAGCATCCATGTCATCATCTAAAAAGATAATCCAGCCATCTTTCCATTTCACACCATTGCCTCCGCATGTACTTCCATCAGCGCTTTTACAAGCACTGACTGGATAACCACGCGTGACTGCCTGACTTCTAGCCACATTCAAACTATGTAACAGCTGATTTACCTGGGTTGCCTTGCGATTGGTTTGAATTGTTTGCTTAAATGAGGGCACACCAATCGTTAATACGATAGCAGCGATCGCCATCGTCATTATCAATTCAATAAGAGTGAATCCTTTGTTTTTAATATTTTTTGTCATGTCAGATTACTTGAACCATGATTCTTCAATTTTTTCAGATTCTGAGATATTAATCGGCCAAAAGAAGACATTCTTAATGCGATTAACGATAAGTGGCACAGATTAGCTGACCAGTGAGCATCTTCTCGATATCTCTTCAGAAGTTCCTCAATAATATTGAGATCAGAAAATCAATTGATATTGATGTGAGATATAGGTCACATTTAAAAATAGCTCAATCATCACAACAAAGCTTGATAACACTCAAAATTTGTAGACTGAATCACAGTTTTTCTCTATTACAGAGTTAACCCACGTTTCTCAGCTGCTGGCAAGATGATCGCGTAGCTATTAGGATTCACAAGGAATTTGATAAAGGAGCGGAATAACAGTGTGTATTGTTGACTGAATAAAATTTCCTATGGATTCAAAGAATCAGCGAGGGCTCATCAATCTGGTGAGAAATGTGGGCTAGAAGGCTGTCCGAGAATAGAAAGCCTACTGAGAAAAAGCAGAATTCGGTCCATTGTTCCGATTAAATTCGTTCAATACAGCAAGTATTCGCCTCATTTAATCGAAAAAATGGACTCAAAACCGCTTTCCCTCGTTACGGCTTCTATTCTTGGACAGCCTCCTGGAAGCACTACCAGATCACCAAGTCTCATAGCAATGACGCTTATCAATAGATGAAGGGCAATAACCACTGACAGATTGTGAAGCCGCCGTTAATCGATGTGTTTGTGATTTGCTATCAGAAAAACCCATGAAGCACCTGGCTTCCTGATAAAATTCACTTTACAATTCTTGATCCCTAGGAGGCTGTCCGAGAATAGAAGCCGTAGCGAGGGAAAGCGGTTTTGAGTCCATTTTTTCGATTAAATGAGGCGAATACTTGCTGTATTGAACGAATTTAATCGGAAAAATGGACCAAAATCCGCTTTTCCGTAGTAG
>JAZGEP010000368.1:0-3585 GCA_036478815.1 Methylococcales bacterium | reverse complement strand
TGTAACGCTGTGCCTGAATTAGTGCATGATGCCGGACGTAGTGGTTGGTTTCAGCTCAGAGATGTGCCGTGTGCTGATCCTGGAATGTCACCAATGGAAATTTGGTGCAATGAAGCTCAAGAGCGTTTTGTGTTAGCGGTTAAACCGGAAGATTTGGCGCGATTTACTGCAATTTGCGAACGTGAGCGCTGCTTGTTTGCAGTCATCGGTGAATCGACTGCAGATCAGCAATTGATTGTTGAAGATCAACAATTTCAAAACCGTTCTGTTGATTTGCCGATGTCTTTGTTGTTTGGCAAACCGCCGCGTATGTTGCGCGATACTGCGCACAAACAAATCAACCAGGCCGAATTTCAACTCAAAGATATTAATTTTCGGGATGCTGTAGAGCGCGTATTGAGTTTTCCGGCGGTTGCCGATAAAAGCTTTTTAATTACCATTGCTGATCGGTCTGTGACTGGTTTGGTGTGTCGCGATCAAATGGTTGGGCCTTGGCAAACTCCAGTTGCTGATGTGGCTGTGACAGCTGCTGGATTTAAATCGTATGCTGGTGAAGCAATGGCGATGGGTGAGCGTCCGCCATTGGCGGTCAGTAATGCACCAGCATCGGGCCGCATGGCGGTTGCTGAAGCGATTACCAATATTATGGCAGCTAATATTCAGCAACTCGGAGATATCAAACTGTCCGCAAACTGGATGGCAGCGACGAATGCAAGTGGCGAAGATGCAATGCTTTACGATACAGTCAAAGCAGTCGGTATGGAATTATGCCCTGCACTGGGAATTGCTATTCCGGTGGGTAAGGATTCACTGTCCATGCAAACCTCATGGCAAAATAATGGACAGGATAAATCAGTTGTTTCTCCGGTTTCACTCGTTGTTACCGCATATGCGCCTGTGTTGGATGTACGCAAAACACTGACACCTGAATTGCGCTGCATTGATGAAGAGACCGTATTGGTTTTAATAGATCTGGGGCAAGGTCAAAATCGATTAGGTGGTTCAGTGCTGGCACAAGTCTATGGTGAGATTAATGGCGCAGTGCCGGATCTGGATTCGCCAGATCACTTAAAGCAGTTGTTTACAGCCATTCAACAACTCAATCAGCAATCATTGTTGCTTGCCAGTCATGATCGTTCTGATGGTGGTTTACTGGCAACGCTCTGTGAAATGGCCTTCGCAGCCAGGTGTGGCTTGCAGATTGAGCTTGATACTGTTGGCGATGATGTGCAGTCAGCCTTGTTTAGCGAAGAGCTTGGTGTGGTTATTCAAGTCAAGCTAACAGATTTACAGACTGTACTTAATGTGTTGAGTCAGCACACATTGCAAACCTGTAGCCATGTTATTGGCAAACCTGTTCAACAGCAAACCATTTGCTTTCGTTGGCAGGGTCAACAAGTGTTGTCAGAATCACGTTCAGTATTGCAAAAAATCTGGTCAGAAACCAGTTATCGCATGCAATCACTGCGTGATAATCCGAATTGTGCACGTCAGCAATATGAGTCTATTGATGATGACCCTGGTTTAAATGTCGAACTCAATTTTGATCCAGCTGATACACATCTAACACCAGCATTGTTAGAGACGCATCCGCGCATTGCCATATTGCGGGAGCAAGGCGTGAACGGACATGTAGAAATGGCAGCAGCTTTTGATCGCGCCGGGTTTGAAGCAATTGATGTTCATATGAGTGATTTGTCTTCAGGACGGCATGATCTGCAAGATTTTACCGGCTTGGTGGCTTGCGGCGGATTTTCCTATGGCGATGTACTGGGTGCTGGCGGTGGTTGGGCTAAATCCATTTTGTTTAATGCACAGCTGAAAGATATGTTTCAGCAATTTTTCGAGAACCCCAGTCATTTTGGCCTAGGCGTTTGTAATGGTTGCCAGATGTTTTCGCATTTGCGCGAACTGATTCCAGGCGCAAATCATTGGCCGACTTTTCAGCGCAATGTTTCTGATCAATTTGAAGCCAGAGTCTCGCTGGTAGAAATTATGCCATCACCTTCAATTTTTATGAGCGACATGGCTGGCTCCAGATTGCCGGTTGCCGTAGCACATGGAGAAGGTCGGGCTAAATTTAGTGATGATATCAATCAAGTGCTGCAATCAGGACTGGTCGCGCTTCGCTATGTTGATCATCATGGCGCGGTGACTGAACAATACCCGATGAACCCCAATGGATCCCCGCTTGGAATCACCGGATTAACCAATACAGATGGGCGTTTCACCATTATGATGCCGCACCCGGAACGTTGCTTTCGAAGTGTCCAGAATTCTTGGCATCCTCAACAATGGGGTGAAGATGCTCCTTGGTTACGGATATTTTTGAATGCCAGAAAGTGGGTTGGATAACAATTGGCTATTTGGATGCGTTTTGAGACAGGATTTTTTCGACTAGCCCGCATTTCTCATCAGGTTGGTGAAAAATATGGGCTAGTTTCAAGCAAGATCGGGGACAATGGGTGTCCTCTTTTTTCATAAATGGCATTTGAATAAAAAGTCATTTCATCCATGCCGGGATCTGTCAAAAATGCGTAATTCGCATTAACTGAGGCAGATACGGAGAGGAGACTAGCTTGGGCAATTGGCAATAAATAACTCATCCACTTTATTACTCTACGCGCTACGCGAACTCAGTAATTCTTGAAATGTTAGCAGGTAACCATTGGTGTTTTTCAATACAACTATTCCAAAAAAAGCGCATGGAATAGAATGGATGCTAAAATTTTATGTGCGGAAAATAGATAGACCTATAGAAGCTTCTCTGCTCCTGTATAGGCCTCTTCCACGTTCAATACTGCTGCACCAAAACCTAGATCCTGTTTAGGATTCCACTTTTTCATGTTCTCAAAGAGACTACCTTCTTTGTGGTATTCAAAAGTTCCTTTAATTTGATAGGATTTTCCTTCCTTTGTTATAAAAAGGATTGATCCTTTACTGCCAGATAATATATTGACCAGTGTTTTAGAAAACTTGTTATTCGCAACGATGATCGTCTCTTCGTTGAAAATTGATACGCAAGAAACGTAGATAGCATTTGGAATCCCTTCTCCATCTACAGTTGACAAAATGATGGGGCCTTCCCGATCTTCCCATGCTTTAGTCACTTTTTCTGGTAATGCTGCCATAATCTTCCTCCTAGTAGTCTTTCAATGTGATGTTGACGGGGGGTATAGGGAGTTGAGAGGTGGTTAGCTGCTAGGCGCACGAGATCAGAGCTAGCAGGCTAATCCAAACGAGTGCAACAACGCAGATGACCATTTATCGGCTTTCTATACCCGTTAATATCACATTGAAAGACTACTAGTATAACAAGTGATATACAAATTTTTGGAAATCCACTGAGGTCACACTGAGGTCACTGAGGTCACACTGAGGTCACACTGAGGTCACTGCTGAGGTCACTGAGGTCACTGCACTGTGAGGTCAAGGGGTCAGCCAGCTTGATTGTTAAACATTCTCGTTGTATAGTGTCTAAATGGCACGATTACCAAGAATAGTAATTCCTAACCAGCCTTTGCATATTATCCACCGAGGCAATAACAGACAGAATATTTTTAAGTCTGAGGATGACATGGTGCG
>JAZGEP010000367.1:0-4005 GCA_036478815.1 Methylococcales bacterium | reverse complement strand
ACGGTCAACACGAGAAAGCCAAAATTATCAAAGATTATCTGGATAATGAAATTATGACTCTGGATGGACATGCCTGGTTTGTCGGTAAAATGCCGAAGGAATTAGCTGAAAAGCGTAAAAAGGATCGTGAAGCTTTTAATAGTCGTTATTTGCAAGAAATGAAAGACTAAGCATCATTCGAAATAAACTATGATGATTATGCGCCGCCTTTGTTTGGGCGGCGCAGTTATGTTGGGGTTACTGATAACACTTGTTGCAGTCCCAGCATTAGCTGCGCCCACAACCCAGATTGATTCGATTGTTGACACTGCGAAAGCGGCATCGAACCAAATTGACCCCGTTGCTGTCACGGCTGAAACTGACATTGATACTTGCCTGGATTGTCACGGCTATCGTGGTTTTGCAGTTCCCACCGGTAAAACCGGTGAGTCGCCGAAACGCGCGTTGGATATCCATTCAAAAACCTTCAAAAAAAGTGTCCATGCTGATGTGAAATGCGTCAGTTGTCATGTGGATATCGAACAAATGCCACATAAGGACGATGTGGAACGTACGGTTGATTGTGTTACTTGTCATAAAGAACTGAGTAACAAAGACCGCGATGAAACCCAGGAAAAAGTTGATTTTACTAAAAACTTGACCCATGCAATGGCAGGGTTGCCTTCAACAGTTCAAGCAGTTAAGAAAAGTAAAGTGGATACTCAGGCAGATCACTACCTAGCCTCAATCCATGCCCAACCCAATAAAGATAACCCTGATCAGATAAACGCAACTTGTTGGGATTGCCATGGCGCGCATGATGTGTTTCCCATGGAAGGTGCCACCAAGGATAGTTATCGCATCAACAGCCCGGAAACCTGTGGGCGCTGCCATCAAGAACAATTAAAAGACTATACCCAATCCGTTCATGGTGCGCCGGTTAAACGCTATGGAGAGCTAGAACCTGCGGTGTGTAGCGACTGTCATACTGCACACAAGATTTCTGTTGTAGAAGAAGATCCTGCAAAATTAACGATCACTGAAAATTGTGGCAACTGCCATGAAGATTATTACGAATCCTACCGCGACACCTATCATGGACAAATCGTAAAACTGGGTTATACCCATACCGCCAAATGTCACGACTGTCATTCACCGCATGCTATGCATAAGGTGGATGACCCACTATCAATGGTTCATCCAGATAACATTCAGGAAACCTGCAAGGAATGTCATGAAGATGCCACCCAGGGATTTTTAACTTTCCATCCACACGGTACAACGCATGATTATGAGCGTTTCCCGGAAATGTGGATGGTTTCAAAATTCATGATTACGTTACTGGTAGGTGTCTTTCTGTTTTTCTGGACTCACTCACTGCTGTGGTATTTCCGCGAGAAAAAGGAATTTGAGAACGGGCATCAACCGGTCATTCGTCTGGAACAAAACGGCGACCCGATGAAACAAGGTCAGTATGTGACACGTTTCACAAAAGGCTGGATGATTGCCCACTTGGTCTTGGCCATTGCTGTAATGACATTGGTGATTACCGGAACCACGGTGTTATTTGCTGATAGTTTTTGGGCACCTGTTGTAATGACGCTGTTAGGCGGGCCGGAAGTTGCTGCCATCATTCACCGCATTGCCGCAGTTACTTTTGCTTCAATATTTTTTGGTCATTTGTACGTTATATTCCGGAAAATCTATACGGATAACAGGGATCATGGTATTAAATTTGAGTGGTTTGGTCCTCACTCACTGATCCCACGACTTCAGGATGGGCGAGATTTTCTCAACATGTGCAAGTGGTTCTTGAATAAAGGACCACGCCCGGTTTTCGACCGCTGGACGTATTGGGAAAAATTTGATTACTGGGCACCATTCTGGGGCATGTTTATCATTGGCTGTTCTGGATTGTTGCTCTGGTTCCCAAGCTTCTTTGGTGGTTTTATGCCAGGCTGGGTATTTAATGTCGCCACCATTATCCACGGTGAAGAAGCATTTCTGGCAGCTGTATTCTTGTTTACAGTACATTTCTTCAATTGTCATTTCCGACCAGAGAAGTTTCCAGTTGATGTGGTGATGTTTACCGGTAGCATGCCACTGGAAGAGTTCAAGCATGAACGCAAGGTTGAATATGATCGATTGGTTAGGGAAGGGCAGTTGGAACATTATCTGGTTGGCGCACCTTCTCCCAAGCTCAATCAATATTCCAGAATACTGGGTTTTACTCTGATTGCTGTCGGCGTGATTGAACTGATATTGGTTTTACTGGGATTTTTACAGGATATGTTGGCTTAAAAGCAATTTAATATCGACTGAAAATTGTTCAATACTGGCGAATATCAACCGTTTCATTAACCTTCATTTTTTTAAAAAGGCTTTGTTATGTACACCGATACCATTAATCACTTTGCAAAAGTAGCTGAACAAAAAGCTGAATTACTAAAAAACAATCCGCTTGCTTTTTATATTGGCGCATTGATGGCAGGTGCTTACCTGGGAATGGGTGTGGTTTTGGTGTTTACTGTTGCCGGCCAACTTGATCCATCAATACGGCCTCTAGTGATGGGTGCTTCTTTCGGTATTGCTTTGACGCTGGTTATTTTTGCCGGCTCAGAGCTGTTTACTGGGCATACCATGTATACGACCATTGGTTGGTTGCAAGGTACTGTTACAGCGAGCGATCTATTCAAAACCTGGGGTGCATCCTGGGCAGGTAATCTAGCCGGTGCAATGTTGTTTGGCATTATGGTCGCCATTGGTCACGGAGCACTATTTAATGAAAGTGCCGATCTATTAAACACTGTGGCCAGCGCCAAGATGAACAAAGGACCCATACAGCTTTTCTTCTTGGGTATCTTGTGCAACTGGTTGGTGTGTTTGGCTATTTGGACATCCGCACGCACTCAAAACGATGCCGCCAAATGTATCTTGATTTTTTGGTGCTTATTTGCATTTTTTGCCAGTGGTTTTGAGCACAGCGTTGCCAACATGGCGGTTTTCTCTATCGCACTACTCGGTGATCATCCTGAATCCATATCGGTCGTCGGTATGTTTTATAATTTGTTTTTTGTCACGCTAGGTAATCTTGTATCCGGTAGTTTATTTATGGCAATCGGCTACTGGCTTGCCTCACCAAATGCAATCAATGACGCTTCAGAACCGGCAAAAAAAATTCAGACGATAATAAACGGGCTGTTTAATTTAACACTATCCTTGTACACTTTTATTAAAAAAATAATTCTCTTTATCTTTGATCAACTTAAAAATAAATTGGGTAATAAAACATCAGGAACAGGCATATAGCATAATGATGTCACTGTATAAAAATTGGATAGTGGATCAAACCTGTTGCTCGTAATCTTTTAACAATGGTGGGAAACCATTATCAATGCGAATTAAATAACTTATATTTTGACTTGTCGTTTTGTTCGCCTTCTTTATTGCGACAACAGGTATATAGCCAGCTATAGGCTTGTTGCCACATCTCAAAGGCAAAAAACGTAACTACTCAGCTTACCCTCTATTTTGTCCAAGCACTGCGTTGAAAGTGCTCATTTACTTGTTCTACGCAACGATTGAGATCACTTAGTCAGGAGCAACAAGACAAGTCAGAATGTTCAAGTTATTTCTTGCACTTTCCTTAGGTAACTCGCCATAAACAACATACTCATATTGGGTAGGCATTTGTTGATCAAAATACTGTCTGTCCTCTAAGAGGTTGTCCGAGAATAGAAAGCCTACTGTGGAAAAGCGGATTTTGGCCCATTTTCCCGATTAAATTCGTTCAATACAGCCAGTATTCGCCTCATTGAATCGAAACAATGGACTCATAACCGCTTTCCCTCGCTACGGCTTCTATTTTCGGACAGCCTCCTAGTAGTCTTTCAATGTGATATTGCCGTGTATAGAAAGCCGATCAATGGTCATCTGCGTTGTTGCACTCGTTTGGATTAGCCTGCTAGTCCTGCTCTCGTGCGCCTAGCAGCTAACCACATCTAAACTCCCTATACCCGGCAATAT
>JAZGEP010000366.1:0-28271 GCA_036478815.1 Methylococcales bacterium | reverse complement strand
CGAGGGAAAGTGGTTTTGAGTCCATTTTTTCGATTAAATGAGACGAATACTTGCTGTATTTAACGAATTTAAGCAGAAAAATGGGCCAAAATCCACTTTTTCGCAGTAGGCTTTCTATTCTTGGACAGCCTCCTGGTCCGCATTTCTCACTAGCCTGATAAGCGCTTGCTACCTATATTGAATCCACAAGAAATTTTATTTAGTCGGAAATACACACTGTTATCCTACTTTTTTATAAAATTCCTTGTGAATCCAAAAGGCGAAAAGATCATTTCACCAAGTGGTGAGCAATGCAGGCTAGCTATCTTCGATTTCCAGTAATTCAACTTCAAATATCAATGTTGCGCCAGGACCAATCTGGGCGCCAGCGCCTTTGTCACCATAAGCCAGCTCAGCAGGAATGACAAACCGGTATTTACTGCCTTTGTTCATCAATTGCACACCTTCAGTCCATCCTGCAATTACTCGATTTAACGCGAAAGTAGCTGGTTCACCACGCTTGATTGAGCTGTCAAATTCAGTCCCATCTAGCAATGTTCCTGCATAATGTACGGTAACAGTATCAGTTGCTTTTGGTTTTGGGCCATCGCCAGCTTTTAAGACTTCATATTGCAAGCCACTCTCTGTTACTGTAACACCTTCACGCTTAGCGTTTTCACTCATATATTTTTCTCCTTCTGTTTTTGCTGATGACGATCGTTGTTTGATTTGCTTGGCATGATAATCACTCAAAATCTGGTTGGCAACTCCCAATTTCAGAATTGTTTCTTGCCCGTTATGCTGAGCTTTTATGCCTTCCAGCATGACATCATAATTGATATCTTTATACGGTTTGGCGACCCGCTCACCAATCATCATTCCCAAGCTGTAACTCAATTTATCCTGGTCAGTTTCCAGCTTAAGATCAGCAGCTTGTATGCTCATGTGCGTTGCTGTAACAGCGATAATAAATGTAGCAATCGATTTTTTCATAGTGGATATCCTAATGGTTATGGTAAACATCAATTTAAGAGTCTGTTTTAGGAGCAAGGATTTAATAACTTCCGGATTTTGAGGCAGGATGTTTGTTCGTATTCAAGGCGTAGAAACGGGCGCATAGCTGGCTACGCAACTGTTTTTACAACGCGGAAGACGGACAAAAAGACAAGTCAAGATCCGGAAGTTATTAAATCCTTGCTCCTTAGGAATGTGCATGGAATAACTTGAACAATTCACTTGTCTTTTTGCTCATCTTCGGTGTTGCGAAAATAGTTACATCGCTCACTATGCGCCTGTTTTCGCGCCTTGAATATGAACAAAATTCTACGTCAATTGTTCAAGTTATTCCATGCACGTTCCTTAGTTAAAAATAAAGTAACTCAACGTAATCAGTCACTGCTCAGATTGCTCTCTATTGTGTCCATGAGCAAGGCGAAAGCGCGGAGTTTATAGGTGTAAATAAGCACTTTCAACGAAGCTATTAAACAAAGCAGGGGGTAAGGCAACTGGAAATAAATTGGTAATAAAATAGTCAGTACCTGAGCATAATTAATTTATCATTTGACTGGTCTTTTTCTCATCTTCGGCGTTGCAACAACAGTTACATAGCTCACTATGCGCCTGTTGTTGTGCCTTGAAGATGAAAAAAAATCCTGCGCAAAATTGTTAAATTAATTATGCTCAGGTACTTACAATCACTTCGAAACTGACACCGTATAAATATATGATCGCTATCAAACCAATCTCGATACCAAGACTTGAACGCAGGTCATTTTTAAAAGCTGAGATTGTTATATTTTTGATTCAAAATATGCAATGATATCTGATTTTGAAGCTTGACAGCATTGAACCAACAGACAGGTTTCCGGTAAAGTAGTTCAACTGTGTCTCGTCAGATACTCTCAACACTTAACTCAAAAGCAAGTAAACATGTCACTCATACCGCCTGAAACTATCGACTTGAGCCAATGGCAACATCATGCACAACGATTCCAGCAAGAAGTCGGTAAGGCTGTTGTGGGTCTTGATGATGCGATACGCTTGTTTACCATTTGTATTTTTACCCGTGGGCATGTCATGCTTGAAGGCGATGTCGGTGTTGGCAAAACAACATTGCTGCGTGCAGTGACTCATGCTTTAGGTGGTGAATACGAACGTATAGAGGGCACAATAGACCTAATGCCCAATGACTTACTTTATCATACTTATATCAACCAGCAGGGTAAACCGCAGGTTGATCCCGGCCCGTTACTCAAGCATGGCGAACAACTCGCCACTTTCTTTTTCAATGAAGTTAACCGGGCACGCCCGCAAGTGCATTCACTGTTGCTAAGAGTGATGGCTGAACGCCGTGTCAGCGCATTCAATCGCGACTATGAATTTCCACATCTATTGGTATTCGCTGATCGTAACCGGGTGGAAAAGGAAGAGACATTTGAAGTTCCTTCAGCTGCACGTGATCGTTTTTTGATGGAATTGCGTATCGAAGCCCCTGAGTCACAACAAATTCGTAAAGAGTTGATTTTTGATCCTCGCTTTCATGATGTGGATAGTTTGATTGAGCAGGTTCAACATGGCGTAGTTCCTTATCAAACGCTGAATGCAGTAGCGCACTCAATTCAGCGCAGTATTCACGTGAGTGAAACCATCCAGAATTATGTGCTGGAATTATGGCAGGCGACCTGCAAACCAGTTGACTATGGAATCGAAATTGAAGGTGTGGATATGCAACGCTTGATTCTTGCTGGCTTAAGCCCTCGTGCGATGAGTATGTTGATTCAAGCAGCCCGGGTCACAACCTGGCTAGAGGGACGTGATGCTGTATTGCCGGAAGATATTCAATCTATTTTTCAGCCGATTGCAGGTCACCGTATTTTCTTTACCCCTGCATATGAATTGCGTCGCGCCGATATTATCGACCAGCTCACAGATTCGATTTTAAAACAAGTCGCTGCACCGTAAGGCGCTCCATAATGGAGATTAAAGAACCCATCAGAGAATTCCATTATCGGGTCGCATGGCGAACCAACAGCCCTTATCCAGGATTTCATCCAGGCATCTCTGCAGGTGAAGGTTTCGAGTTTCAACGCCACCAAAATCTGATTGATAATCCTAATCCTCGTCATTTGGATTTACATGCCAGCGCACAAGACCCTTTCGGGCAATTTCTAGTGCGCAGCTTCAAACAACGTGGACGTATTCCAGTGCAAATTATTGCCGACTTGTCGGCATCAATGGCGTTTAATGGCAAGCGGCAAAAATTACAAACCTTGATTGAATTTCTACAATCCGCCGCCTGGGCAACATCGCGGACTGGTGATGCACTTGCATTCCATGCTTGCAGCGACCAGATCCACTGGCAATATCATCTACCACTTAAATGGTATAAACGACCTCCAACGCAGCTATGGGAACAGCTAGCGAATATCAAATTAACTGGTTCTGCTCAGGCTCTGGAAAGAATCGCTGAATATCTGGGTTCACGTCCCTCACTGGTTTTTTTGGTCTCCGATTTTCATTTTGAACTGGATCAATTACGCCAAATCCTCGAAAACCTGATTCGCCACGATGTTGTGCCGATGGTCATTTGGGATGAACACGAACAACTCAACATTGCCAATGGGAGTTATTTTACAATTGAGGATGCTGAAAACGGAGAAACCCGCTCATTAATGATGCGACCTGCTTTGCGTAAGCTGATTACGGACTCTTTCAAACAACACAAAAACGACATTACACGCCTTTGCCATCAATACGGAAGACGCCCTTTTTTTATTGAACAAGGTTTTGACCCAGATACAATGACGCGTTATTTTTTCTCCTGATGAAAGCATTATTATCGCGCTACATTGTCTTAATCCTGATTTTGTTTTCAGCTTTGTTATTTCGGGTTGAGGTCAGTCATGCTCAACAAACCAGCGCAACAACCATTCAGTCTGTTAGCAAGCACATTCAATTAACATTGGAAACACCGCGGGATTTTGGTTACTCAGCCGGTGATATGATTGAACACAAGCTGTACATCAGCATCCCATCGGGGACAAGCCTGAGCACTAATCATCTGCCGACAACCGGAGCGCTGCTGGACTGGCTGGATGTGATTGATGTGCAAGTAATCAATCAATCCGCTAACCAATACCAGATAACAATCAATTATCAGGTTTCCAAGCAAGTAAAAGAAACCGAGTGGCTGGAAATTCCGATGTTTATACTGGGGACAACGGACCAAAGTGAGATCGATAGTATTACAGTCCCCGCTTGGCGATTCAGTTATTACTCGCTGATACCAACTCGAATCAACGATGCTGAAATTATTCTCCGGTCAGCGCAAAAACCTGAAGTACTGGCAATCCAGCCCGTTGTTTTACAATTATTCACCTATCTTGCTGCCGCCTTGTTGTGTATGGCTTATCTCTTATGGCGTAGAGGGAGTCTGCAGTTCTGGTCTCGCAAAACCACTGCATTTAAGCAAGCCTTCCAAGATTTGAAACAACTCCCTGATCAATCAACCGACCCAAATCAGATTGAGCAAGCATTGCGCATGGTGCATTCGGCATTGAATCAAACTGCGGGTGAAACTGTGCTTGAATCTCAGCTGGATTGCTTTTATCAAAACTATCCACAGCTGGCATCATTACGTTCCGATACAAATCAATTCTTCAAACACTCACGCCGGATATTTTATGAATCAAGCACATCAATCAATCTGCAGGCAGATGATAATAACTTGTTAAAAACCCTTAGGAACTTATGTTCCCGTTATGATCGATTATTGCGACAACGATGAGCAGTCTCAGTTTTAGTGCACCGATCGCTTTTCTATTATTGCCGTTGATTGTGTTACCTTTATTACGGAATACAATGTCCACAGTGTCTTACTCATGGACTCGTTTGCTACCACTCGACCCATTCTCTGAGCGCCTGACCTGGATAATTAAAATAGTCACCAGTTTGGTTATTCTCGCTTTAATCATTGCTATCGCGCAGCCATTTAGTGGACAGAAAATTGTCACTAAAGTTGGGACTGGAGCACAAATCGTTCTGGTATTTGACCGTAGCGCCAGCATGCGTTCTGATTTTGCCAGCACTTATATGGGTGGTGGAGCACGCGATTCTAAAAGCACTGTTGCTCGGCAGATATTACAAGAATTTATCTTATCTAGAGATGATGATTTTCTTGGGATGGTTTCGTTCAGTTCAGCTCCAGTTTATGTGTTGCCATTAACGCAAAGTCGAAAAGCAATTACAGCCGCAATTTCAGGCACGCAAACCGGTAGTAAAGGCACTACCAACATTGCACCAGCGCTGTCTATGGCATTAGATTATTTTGCCGATCAACCACTGACAGGTTCGCGTATCATTATGTTGGTTTCTGATGGAGCGGCTAAAATGGATAACGATACTCAACAGGTATTAAAATTGTTATTCAAAGATCGACAAGCTCGTTTGTACTGGATTTACTTGCGTAATCATAATGGCACTCGTCTAACTGACATTCCGAAAAATGCCAATGAGTCGAGAACACCTGAGTTGTTTTTACACCAGTTTTTCCAAAGTTTGGATGTTCCCTATCGTGCTTTTGAGGCAGAAAATCCGCAAATATTACGTGACAGTATTGCTGAAATAGATCGATTGGAAAACAAGCCATTGGTTTATCAGGAAAAAACCCCACGTCGTTCATTATCTAGTTGGGCTTTTGCATGTGCGCTGTTACTCATGCTATTACTGATTCCAATGCGTATTCTGGAAGCGCGGGCTTTGAGAGCATTCTCTAGGAGGCTGTCCGAGAATAGAGAACCTACTGCGGAAAAGCTGAATTTGGCCACATTTTCCCCTTATTTTCGTTAAATAGCACAACTATTCGCCTCAAATAATGGAAAAACGTGACTCAAATCAGCTTTCCCTCACTACGGCTTCTATTCTCGGACAGCCTCCTAGGAGACCGTCCGAGAATAGAGAGCCTACTGCGGAAGTACTAAATGGCCAGCCCCATGTCATCAGGGCCATTATTTTCATTCAATAGCACAACTATTCGCCTCAAATAATGAAATCAATAATTAATTAAAATGACTGATTCAAATCAGCTTTCTTTCGCTACGGCTTCTATTCCTGGACAGCCTCCTGGCCTTTCGTAACAAACAGGTGACTGATAACATGCGGCGCTGCACTATCATACTCGCTTGGATTCTGGTCATCAGCTTTAGTCTGCTGGTATTTGATCGGACGCGTGAACTTAACCATCGTCTCAGTTATAACGATGCCATTGAAAACCCACAACAGCTTTCCGAGAAAAACGAACTAACACCTGAATTAGCACTAATTAGTGCTTGGCATTTGCAACAAAAAGGCAACAATCAACAAGCCCTTGCCCTTTATCATTCCATTACTCAATCAGCGAATACTAACACCCCTGACTCCAACTATCAGAAAATCCATGAAACAGCCTTGTATAACATTGGTGTCATTAATCTAGGCCAAGCAGTCAAGCACTGGAATAAAATGGGTGTATGGGCATATGCAGATGTCATTGCTCCGTTAAACCAGGCGAAACACGTGTTTAAGGAAATATTAAGCAACAATCCAAAACACTGGGATGCACGTTACAATCTTGATTACGCACTAAGAATTACCCCGCCTCCAAAACAAAAAGATCAAGAAGGCATCCGTGAAAGCAGAAGCAGTGTTCACTCCATACTGCCAGGTCAACCAGCAGGTGGACCATGAAAATACGCAACATCCTGCTGGCATCAAGCCACTATCATCGACTGGCCTCTTTACTGCTAGCGATGGCTGTAACAGCATCAAGCTTTATTTCACCCACAGCACAACTACCGCGTAAAGTACTGGATGTAGTCTTTATTGTCGACATTACCCAGAGCATGAACGCCCGTGACTACCAGATTGAAGGTCAATCAATCGACAGGCTACAAGCTGTCAAACAAGCGATCCAGCACTCTCTAAAACAATTACCATGCGGTTCAAAAGTTGGCATTGGCATCTTTGCTGCCAAAGACGCATTGTTACTGTTTAATCCAATTGAACTTTGCGAACACTATAGCTTGCTTAACCAAGTCGTATCGAGACTCAGTTGGCGCATGGCATGGGCAGGTGATAGCAACATCCGGCGTGGATTGTATTCAGCAATTGGACAAATCGCACAACTTGAAGATAAACCGAATATTGTATTTCTTAGCGACGGTGAACAGACAACAAGCGAACAATATGCAGCACCATTGGAAAAAAGATCTGGAAAAGTCACAGGACTAATAGTAGGCGTTGGAGGTAAGCAGCCTGTACGTATTCCTAAATACAACGATGCTAACCGACTAACCGGATACTGGAAAAGCAACAATGTGGGAAATAAAAAAACAGTCCAATCCAAAACAGACGAGGATATGGAATATTTATCACAAATGGATGAAACAAGATTGAGGCAATATGCATCAATCACCAAATTAAAGATAATGCGACTCGAAAACCCATTGCAACTTTCAAAAACTCTAATGAACGATCAATATACTACAACAAAAGTACAAACATCCGATATACGATGGTTATTAGCCAGTACAGCACTGTTTATAATGATCTATCCCTATCTATTTTCACTCATCAGACATAAACGATTACATTCGACTAAACTATAATAAAGTTTTTAAGGAACGTGCATGGAATAACTTGAACAATTGAGGTAGGCCATTTTTGTCAGATTACTGTTCATATTCAAGGCGCGAAAACAGGCGCATAGTGAGCTATGTAAATGTTTTCGCAACGCCGAAGATGAGCAAAAAGACAAGTGAATTGTTCAAGTTATTCCATGCACGTTCCTAACTACGCACTCTCTATGTTTGTCTAATCTCTGTGTTGAAAGCGTTCATGTACACGTGTGAACATCGTCTGGCTCTTGTGCATGAGAGCAAACTGGTCAGTCAAAGATTACGCTGAGTAGTTTAATTATTATGAGTCAGGAATAAGTAGGTGACCATAAATTTTTTAACATTTTACTGGTTTATTTTGCGCTCTTCTTCGTTGCAACTTCGGTTGCATAGTGCACTATGCGCCCTGCGTTGCGCCTCGAATACCACAAAATACCCTGCGCAAAATCATTAAAAAAACAAGATAATAATATGGATATTGGATAGAAAAATCACATATAAACAATCATATAGGATGGTTGCAAGAGAATAATACCGACAAATTTGTTAACGTAATGACAAATTTAACATGCTATTTAATTTAAAACACTAATTACACAAGTTATATCACAATGAGTTAATGCAAATGAAAAAGAAAGTTATATTTATAGGTGGGTCGTCGTATAGTGGTTCAACAATGTTGGATATGATGATTTCGAATACAAAAAATGGCTTTTCGGTTGGTGAAGTATACGCAATGTTTAGACCATTTCGCCCGCATCATTTTAAACCGCTATGTGGTTGTGGAGACTCAGGTTGTAAGCTTTGGGTGAAAATTAAAGATAAAGGTGAGAATAACCTATATCAATCAATCTTTGAAGAATTCCCTGAGATAGAATATATTGTTGACTCCAGCAAGGATCCACTATGGATTCATAAACAAATAAAGAATCTATCCGGGCAAGAAATAACTGCATATAATATATTGATCTGGAAAGATGCGATTAGTTTTTGTGCATCTATGCTCAAGAGAAACAAAAAAAATGGAATTAATGCATGGGTTAACTACCATAGATTGTACTTGTCATTAATCAGTGAATGGATTCCAATATCATACTCAGATCTGGCGCAGAATTCTTCGGTATTGCTTAATAAATTATGTGAAAAAACAGGAATTAATTACGAAGAAGGGATGGAAAATTATTGGAATAAGCAACATCATACCCTATTTGGAAATGATTCAGCAAAAGTACATTTATCTAAATCGGTAGATGATTATAAAATACAAGATAAAAAAAATCCATTACTGTTACCCAAGGAGCAGAAAAATAATACGGATAGTCATCGCTCAATATATTACAATGCCGATAACAGCATGGTGCCAAATGAACTTAAAAACGAAATAAACTCAAACGCCATGGTTAATCAGATAATTAAAAAACTATTATGCGAGGAGATAATACAAGAAAAAATAACAGAAGAGACTGAAGTCAAATTCTCTCCTTACAAACTTACAACGATTAAACTAATCTCATGTGTAAAGAGGTGTATCGGGCGTAGCATAGGCAGATACTATAGAGTCTTTTAGAAAATACCAACACAGGAACGTGCATGAAATAATTTGAACATACTGGCTAGTCATTTGGCTCCTGACTAAACGATCTCAATCGTTTCGTCAGAAACAAAAATCCTGCGTCCTGCGCCATCATTGTTCAAGTTATTCCATGCACGCTTCTAAATTTAGTTTCCAAAAAAATAATTGGGAAAGCTGCTGCCTGTTAGGAAGGCGGAATAATGCTCATACAATGTTATTAGAAAAACTAATTTATTTTGAGATTGATACCTTGTTTAAATAATCCCCTAAATTATCAACAATATCAGACCAATTATATTTGGATGACATAGAGACTATTTGATCTGAATTATAACTTTCCTTTTCATGCCATATTTCCTTAAGACCTTTGTAAAAAGACTCAACCGTATCATTAATCAAAACACCATTTGAACTTGAGATAACTATTTTATTCTCTGAAGTCGCTGTAGCAACAACCGGCATTCCGGATAATAAGTAGTCAAAAGTTTTTGTGACGGGCTGGGAATCGAAATATTCAGTTAATGGAACAAATGAGACGCCTATGTTATGTGTATCAAAATATGGTTTCAGCTCAGTGAAAGGTACTCTTCCCACAATATTTACAACATCTGAAAGTGAATTTTTTTCTACAATTGTCTTTAGCTGCTCAATCTCGTCACCAGGACCATCGCCAACGATTGTATAATTCATTTTTATAACATTTTTGTTATGCTTATAAAATTTTGCAAAAGCACTTACAGTCTTATCAATATCACGAGCGTCAAGTGTGCCGACATAGAGTAACCGTAATGAATCAAATGTTTTTGTCGTGTTGGAAATTGCTTCGGAGCCTAACGGTAATATATACGATTTCTTAGATAGTTTTAATTTATTAGACAGAGATTCGGATATGACAGTTATATGACGAAAGAAGTATGATTCAAACATCATAGCCTTATCATAGATAAAGCGAGTATGAGGTTTTGTGCTAACAGATGCTGTGCGTATGTCAAAAACAAATTTCAGTCTTGGCAGTAATAGTTTTAAAATAGAACAACCTCTGAAATGTTTAATAAAGCATACATTAGATGGATTTCTTTTTAACCAGTTATATGATTCATATATATAGCGGACATTTCGTTGGATGATATTACCATTGCGAGAAATATATATAATATCAACCCCATCCATCATTTGCTTTTTAAGAGAATAATCCCAACAAATTATGGTTATATTGAAACGATCTCTTAAATATTTGCTGTAAAAAAAGGTATCAATAAGAGTGCCAAATTGATTTTGAACCAATATGACTACATGTTTACAAGTATCAGTGTTAGTGGAAGTCATTGTTTGTATTACGTACTAGCTCGGAATGTGAAACAGCAATAAAGTATGCAAAAATAAAACAAAACAGATAACTTTCGAGAGTAATTGTATAAACAGACAGGATCGTTAATACGACCAAAATTACACTATAGACGATTCGTAATCCTGCTCCAGTATTAGCAATAAACCTGAGCCTTCTTCCAAAAGCATAACAGAAATAAATAATACCTATAAGACCAAGCATACCAAATTCTAGAATTGATTTTGAATATTGATTTCTGGCGATACCAGCCAAAGGGCCAGATTTTTGATATAAGCTACCATCGACTCCTAAAAATGACGCCTCAGAACCTGATCCAGCACCATAACCTAATAGTGCATGCATTATATCTTGCTGTACGAGATTCCATGCTGTATACACCGCTCTAAAGCGTCCCATGTTAGGGTCGGCACCTCCACTTATTCGTTTGTTATCTAAAAGTGGCTCCCGCATGTAATAGTCGAGTACATATTCAGGGTTTATATAATTAGAAATATCATACTCGCCGCTTTTCCAAAAAAATATATAAAATAGACTGGAAAATGTTATACAAATAAGACTGGTTAAACTAATATGTTTTAATGCTGAGACAAGATTTCGGCGTTTAAATAACGAATATATCAATACAAATAATACAATCATTATCACAAAAATAGTTGCTGATTTTGACTTTGACAGTAGTAGCGGGATGATAATTAAGAGTAATAATACATATGAGTTTATGTGGGGTAATGTGTTGGTTCTTTGTATGAATTTATCTGTTAACACGATGCCAATTGCTATAACTTGACAAATAACTAGCTCGCCGTAACCAGCAAATGTCCCGCCGACTGTATCTAAAGTGTTCAATGTTCCCCCACCTGCTGCGATATATTTAGCGATTGACATCGGCAGTTGAATTAACGCAAGATATATTATATTTTTTTTAAATGATTCGAAGCTAAGATAATCATCGCAATATAGATACAATGCAAAAGTAAAAGTCAGCCCGATAAAATAATATCTCAGACTATAAAGCCCCAAAAATACCTTCTCTTCATTATAAAGGTTAGAAATTAAGGTAAGCATTATAAAATAGACGGCAAGCATAAATAGCGGCATTAAGTGGCCATTTTCATTTCTGACCGACGGTTTTTTTAATAGGAAGTGTACAAATACTCGAAGACCTAGCAAGCCAACCATAACCAGTGTAGCGCGATTGAGCAATGGTGGTGCACTGTAATAACGAACGAACCAACCAAATTGAAATAGTGTAAAAAATATAGCTAGCATTGTAAATAATCTTGGCATCAGCAGCCAAAATATCAAGCCTGCCATTCCGCCAATGCCGCCAAGTATTAATATTTCCATTATATTATCTTATGCATTAAATGGCTTTGTTTGTAACTCGCCAATAGTATTCGATTTCATAAGTATTGATAACTGTGTGCTTATCATTTTATTGTTCGATGTCCTTTGATGTATATTTTATCCAGTCGATCATTACGCATAGATTTGTTGGTCTTGTTTTGACTTTTTTTCGTTTTCTTCATCAAGCTTGCGCTCATTCTAGTACAGTAACTCATAAGCTCAACTAATAATGTGGTGGTCTCTATTTTCGATAGCTGCATTGAACATGATTGACGTAGAATAACTATGTCAGCACTTGTTATCCTCGCGTTCTAAAAGATATCCTCGTCAAATTATTAGCGAAACCTATGGGGTCATGTGCCAAAGCGACACACAATAGAAGGAAAAACGAGAAAAATACATTTAAGTCAAATACTTTTGGCTATTAAAGGATCAATCGTTTGATACACATAATTGCACTTTTTAACAAAAATATAGCCAATTGGACTTTTCCGCAGCATGTTTTCTATTCACAAACAGCTTCTCATCTAACATGCACAAACTCTTTGATTTTATTGATATAATATATGTTTTTATCATCACATTTCAACTTAGGAGGCTGTCCGAGAATAGAAAATCTACTGCGGAAAAGCGGATTTTGCCCCATTGTTCTGATTAAATTCGTTCAATACAACAAGTATTCGCCTTATATAATCGAAAAAATGGACTCAAAACCGCTTTTTCTCGCTACGGCTTCTATTCTCGGACAGCCTCCTAGGTATTCAAACAATATTTGATATGCTACTCAGAATACTCGTTGCTTTCATTGTTTTGCCTGGTTTTTTTGCATGTGTAATTCCACCAATAATTGCTAGCTATGACCCCTTACGCGGAAGTGGCTACTTTCTGGGTATTGTGTTTCTCACGTGTGGTTTTATCATTCTACTCTGGTGTGTTCGTGACTTTCTTGTCGCTGGACGCGGTACGCTGGCGCCTTGGGATCCCCCTAAACATTTGGTCATTATTGGCTTGTATCGCTATTGCCGCAATCCAATGTATGTTGGTGTCATCAACATGATTGCTGGCTGGGCATTATATACAGGCTCTCCGTTAATAGTAGCTTATTGCTTGTTCATGGCAACTATGTTTTACCTGAGAGTTGTTTATGGAGAAGAACTAATTCTGGCCAGACAGTTTGGTAAGGTTTGGACTGACTATGTTAAAACAGTACCACGCTGGCTACCGAAGTTATCCTGTAAATTCATATGCTAGCACGCATTTTTTATCAGCTTGTGAGCAAATTCTGGCTTGAATACTGGTAATCAATTGCCCACTCAGATTACACACGATTTTTGATTATCTTCTAAGCGGAATAAAGGGCATCGACTTCGCACGGGTCGTTTGCGGTTTTTTTTAACACAAATCAAGTCCAAGCGGGTTATCCGGGTTCACATCGCTTCTAAACGCTACATGGCGATCCAGATCAGTAATCTGGTATATCTGTCCCAGCCAGTTGTTAAAAACAGCCTTCGCTGTATCGCGCCAAGTGTTATCCAGATATTGCATCACCTCAGCCTCTGGGAACTCGGGCATATCCATATCAGCATCTCTGGCTAACCTTAGCTGAGCTGCATAATTTTTGAGAATTTCGATGGCTTTTGATGAAAAGTAATTCTTTGGATAGGGCGGGTATTTTTTATTGACATTATTATACCAGGCGCAGATTTCACGCTTGTATTCCTTCATTAAGCTGACTGTATCATATTCGGGATGACCTTGAAAAAATACCATCCGAAAACGATCTGGACTAACAGCCAAATGAGTGCCGACATCGGGGCTTTCTACCAGCACACGTAAGCCGGCTCGTTCCAGATCAATCCGTTCCACGCTATTATATCGCGAGTGAATCACATTAAAGCGTGTATTGATATCAGCAACCAATGGATGACTACGATCAACAACAGTGTGTGGAAATACTCCCCAACGTTTTTGCTCATGATGTGTGCGTACGATACCATGACAGTATTGAATCAACGCATGGGTTGCCAGACAGGAGCAAAGCGTCGAAGCAACATTATCTTTTGCCCATTCAAACACCTCTGAAAGCGGGTGCCAGAAAACCTCATTCTGCAAATGTGCATGGGTAACATTTGCACCACTGACAATCAGCCCATCCAGTCCTTGTTCCTGAATTGATTCAAAAGACTCATAATAACGATCAATATGAGCTTGGGCTTCATCACCTCGCTCAATTCCCTCAATAGTAAACAAGTGGATATGAAATTGCGCGATCTGGTTACAGCCACCAACCAGGCGCAGAAACTGGCGTTCAGTCGCTTCCAGCGCAGCATCTGGCATCATATTAAGCAAACCGATATGTAATTCTCGAATATCTTGTCGCTGGGCGTAATTCTGTTCGAGAATACGATGCCCTTCTTGTTTAAGCCTGTCAAATGCAGGTAATTCAGCGTGTGCAACCAGTGGCATGGTGTTCTCTTGGGATAGTTATTCAGTATTAAATTAAGATTGATTGGCTAGGAGGCTGTTCGAGAATAGAAAGCCTACTGCGGAAAAGCGGATTTTGGCCCATTGTTCCGATTAAATTCGTTAAATACAACAAGTATTCGCCTCATTTAATCGAAAAAATGGACTCAAAACCGCTTTCCCTCGCTACGGCTTCTATTCTCGGACAGCCTCCTAGCTTCAAGAGCTATTTCTCATTTTTTCTGGCAATCGCCTCAGCAATTAGTTCCAACAGCTCAACATCGCTTTGTACTGTCATCGCTTGTTCAGAGCTAATTGTATATCCATATTGGTCTGCAATTGCTTGATAGCGTGGAATGCGTGCATGGAACAAATATGGAAAAACCCAGCTCACGAACTGATTGGGTGGGATCTGATCAATTCTCTCAAACTGATGTTCACTCATGAATTTAGCCAGATGTTGATCCAGAAATTGTTCCCGGTAATAAAGTGGTTTAGGATCTTTACGGGCGCGTTCGATAAGCATTTCCTCCTGCTCTGGACTGGTTTTGATGTAGACAATCAAGGTATTGCTGGCCAGTTGTTTAATGCTATCTGAATGATCCAATTCGCAGATGCTACCACCAGCGTCGTTCAAAAAATGCTGGTAGCCGTATATTTCTTGTGCTTTCTGGATGAATGTTGGAACATCTCGCATCGCTTTGATCTCCGCTTCACGATGTAGAAATTGGCGTCGTTTGAACTCTGCTAATGCTAAGCCACCTTGCTCTGGATCACCAATCTTGCCCAAGAAAGTCGCAATCGGAGTCAGGTTGTCAACAGTAATATTGCTGCAAATATAAATTGAATCAGATAATAACAAATCACGAAGAAACGGCACTTCCATCGCCTGCTTCTTGATATTATCCAAAATTGACTCTTCCAGATATTTAGTGCCTATCCGATAATCACCAGAATAATGAAACCACTGATCGGTAGGAAGCTTGGTAGAGAGTGTTGTTTTGCCGACACCTGACATTCCAAGCAGGGTGATGCGTTTCGAATCCCAATCCAGAAATTGCTGTGGAGTCATTTCCATAAACAGTTGCTCCATCTGCTCTGTCGTTGTTCTGAAGACCTCATGGCTATTTGTTATAATCAGTCTGCGATCAGAGTTTCGCGTCCACTGTAACCTTGCACAGAATCCAATCCGGTTGCTTGATCAAAATTGGTATCTTTCAAAGTAGCCGCGCTGAAATTTGCTTCTTTCAGTTTAGCTTCGTTCAACCGGGCGCCAGACAAATCTGCGTTGCTAAAATTAACTCCGATCAGTGTAGCCCTGTGAAAATTGGTGTTTTTCAACGTCGTATTGGACAAATTAGCAAAGCGCAACATCGCATGATTCATATCACTGTTTGACAAATCAGCACCGTGTAGATTGGCATTCACCAAGCTGATGCGCATTTGGCCCATTGGCTGGTTTTTCATATCGACACCCCAGTTAGCCTGGGTGATTTTGGCATGACTCAGGTTTGCGTTATCCAAAGTTGCGATGATGCGACTACCACTCAAATCAGCATGGGATAAATTGGCACCTCCCATATGCACACCAAAGATACTGACATTTTTCATGATGGCATGTGACAAATTGATAGCCGTCATGACAGTTAAATCCAGATTGGTATTAGACAGGTTGGAATAACTCAAATTGGCTTTTTTGAGCGTTGCACCCCATAGATCTGCTTTGCGTAAATCCAGCCTGGACATATCCACTTCGGATAAATCTTTTCTACGCAAATCTGCTGGCTGATTAATTGAGGCAGCAGCCAGCAATTGTATCACCTGATTACGCGTCAAATCAGCTGACATCAACAGTGGTGGAAAAGCGACTAAAGCATAACTCAAAATGGGTAAAATGATTCGCTGTTTCATCTGCTTCTCTCCTCGATACACTGTTCTGTTGAACGATACATCATCATCATTAATAATTATTACCATAAAGTCTAAGATTAAAAAACTGGATGACTGTAACGTGCATGGAATAAATTGAAGATTCTGACGTGTCTTTTTGCTCCTGATTATACGTTCTCAATTGTTGCGCAAAACAATGATGCTTCTCTTGAGATCGCATGGTCAGAAACAAAAACCCTATTCCTTGCACGTTCCTTAGCTTCTGATGGCGGTGATATAGTAGGTCATCATTCAACAGTTTCATCGATACTTTTCGTATTTAAGAATACATATTTTCAACATGCTCATTGCAAACAAGGTATTCTAAAACTATCCAGTATACAGACAATCAGTAGTTCACGGTGCTGGTTGAAATTAAGCAATTATTTAATGAGGACTCTCATGCAACCAAAACGAGCACGCACAGGGGCACTTGCCTGGTACAGGTTGGGATGGCAATGGTTTACAAGCAATCCTGTGATTTGGATGTTATTAATTTTTGTCTATTTTGTTATTCTGATGGCATTGCAACTAATCCCGCTGCTTGGCCCTTTAATCGGTGCAGTCTTATGGCCAGGACTGGCTGCTGGCTTACTGTATGCTTCGAAGAAATCATCTGAGGGGGCAGCAATTAGAGTTGGTGATTTGTTTTCTGCTCTGCTCTATTCAAACAATCGATTCGGTTTACTCCATCTCGGGTTAATCTCGCTTGCTGTTGCATTAGTCAGTGGTTTAGGAATTTATTCAATTGGCGGTGAAGACTTAATGGCCGCCTTGAATCAAGCGAATCCATCAAACATGTCGGAAGAATCAATGGCACTGATGGAAGCACAATTACCTATGCTTCTCAGTATTATGCTGGTGATTAGCGCAATCACTGCTGTTTTTTTTATGTATGCTGTTCCACTAGTCGCTTTTAAAGGCGTTCCCGCTTTTACCGCAATCAAAACCAGTATCTCCACATCGCTGATAAACTTCGTTCCTTTATGGTTGTTTGGTTCACTTTATTTGATTTTTGCCATGCTGGCATCATTACCAATGATGTTGGGTTTTCTCATCTTAATGCCAGTAACTATTTGCGCTTGGTATGCAAGTTACCTGGATATTTTTGGTCAGAATTCTGATGCTGATATTACCACTATTGTATAAAAAATCGAGCAGATGCTGGAACTGTTGCTCATTCAACAATAGATTGTCTGCCTGCAAATTCGATTACAGATTATCTATCGTAGAGAGTATTTTGAAACCACTGTTAACGCTACGATGCACCGACGTTGCATCAACAGATACATCGCTCACTATGCGCCTGTTGCGATGCCTTGAAGTCAAACAACAATCCTGCGCCAGTTATCGAAGTTATTTCATGCACGTTGCCTAAAGATGGCCAAGCAAATCATCCATCAGCGAAGATGCTTGCCCCACATAACCACTCCCAAACAGATTAAAATGATTGAGAATATGGTAAAGAAGATAGAGTTTCTTTCGAGTGTTATAGCCAGCATCAAGTTTTAGTGTGTGTTGATAGGCCGAGAAAAAACTTTGGCCAAACCCGCCAAACAGTTCGGTCATGGCGATATCCGCTTCGCGATCGCCATAATAACAAGCGGGGTCAAAAATAACTGGTTGCCCGCAATCATCCATTGCATAATTTCCACCCCATAAATCACCATGCAACAGTGACGATTTTGGAGTGTAGTCGCTAAAAAATACTGGCAGATTGTCTCTGATCAGTTCACCCTTCTCCAATAATTGATGACTCGCTCCGTTACTGGCAGCCAGTTGCAGTTGATACCCTAGCCGATGCTTCTTGAAAAAACTTTGCCAGTCATCGCTCTGTTGATTGGGTTGCGGGGTTGAGCCAATAAAGTTATCACTGCGCCAACCAAAATGTGACTGATTAATCGCGTGGAGTGCCGCCAACTTTTTACCGAGCAAATGATCAGCCTGGGAATTGGCAGATTGTAAATTCAACCATTCAAGCACTAAAAAACACTGTGACTCTGTTACCCCTGAACATACCACTTGTGGAATACGCAACTCACTGACTTGCTGCAGTTCCTGTAAGCCAGCAGCTTCAGTTTCAAACATTGCCATTCGATGTGGCGCATTGAGCTTGACAAAATAATTCAGGTTTGTTGTCTGAACTTGATGGCAAGCATTAATACTTCCACCACTAACACTAATGAGTTTGTTAATGTTAAAATCGCTTCCTATAGTATTCTGGATGGTATGCTCGATTTCTTGCCATGATGTTGATAATTTCATAGGATTACTACAAATCGTATAAATATTGCATGAGTTTTTGGTTTTATTAATACAACGTTTCAGAATCCATAATCACTTGATTTTGTAAGGAAAAAACTTGTATCTCTCGGCAAGACTGACTTTTAAAACGGGCCAAATAGGGCTATGAAACTAAACAACCTTAAGACGTGTCAAAACCTATAACTGAAGCCTTTATATAATCATCATCTATTGATAGTTCAGACCTGGCTGCTCTGTTTATCTGCTGATTCCAGGCGTTATCAATTAAAAGCTAAAAGCCGAAATTAATGGTGTTTAAAATGAAAATTGGGCTTGGAGTTGAGCATGGGCTTTCACTTTAATCTGCGAATCTTTATTGAAAATTGTAGCATTATGATCACAAATCCTAAGATCAATACTATAATTCTAGTGCTAGTTTTCTTCGGCTGGCAGTTAGTGAATGCTTCAGAAGAAATTAAGGAACGCGCAAGTTATTTTATGCACGTTTCTCAGTCTCAACCAACAATCAAATCTTATCGATTCGGTCAGCCAACCACGATGGAAACCTCTATTACAACTATTCAGCATAATCGCGACAATGGCACTGTCACCCTAATGAAAGGGAAACTCTATGCTTCTGTCGATGCTATTCCAACTGAACGTCGTAATAAAGACAAGAGTCTATACCAAAAAATTGCTGTTGATTTCGTCAACCACTATCGGAGTTTGTTCAAACTGAAACAACCAGATAATGAGTTAATTGTGTCTAGCATAGAAATTGATAATCTAGACTATAAACACGTTCGATTGCAACAAGTTTACCAGGATATTCCAGTGTGGGGCTCTGAGTTGATTGTGCATATCAACGCGGATGAAGTTGTTTATCTTGCTGGCGGTCATTATATCCCCAGCCCTGATAATATTTCGTTGAAACCTGCATTTAATGAGGATAAAGCAATAGAATACGCCACCGAACTGTCCACTGATTTGAAGCATCATTGTCCACAGTGTAATGTGCACCTGGTCATCTATTTTGATCATGCTACTAGCCCCCAACTGGCGTATCTTGTCGAAGCTGGCTCCAGGTTTTCGCGTTCCTCGCAATTAATGCTGAATGCCCACACAGGTGATTTACTAAGCCGTATACCGAGCATCCAGACTTCCAATCCATCATCAGACTGGAAAATACCGAAGATTAAATGACCCATACATTAAGGACAGTTATGCGTATATCAATGATTACAGCGATTGCCAGTTTGTTTGCAACACTTTTCAGTTCAGCATGTTTGGCAACTGATCCTCTACAACCAGCTTTTCAGGTTATACCGCTGCAGAGTCAAATACCATCTCGCTTTATTCAGCCCAGCGTGATACAGGCAACGAATACAGACCCTAGAATTAAGAAAATTGCCAGTTTTCTCACCACACAGAAACAGCTGGTGAAAGCTAATCACACACCAGGCTATGCGCCTTTTGTTAACGCTTCGTCTGGTAATCAATTGCTGACTACGCAAAACAGCAAATCCATTCTCTCAAAATTAACGATGCGCCTGACTGAATCTGGTACGCCACGACAGATTTTGTCAGCCTCTTCGATGTTAATGAAACGAGCATCTGCTTCAAAGCAATCAGTCACATCAACGACCGAAAATCATGCTCAAACTGCGCGCCATTTCCTGGATACTTCGCGTGAGCTGTTGCATCTGGATAATCCAGCCCAAGAGCTGACACTTAAATCCAACCGCACTGATACGATGGGAAAACAGCATTTGCGGTTCCACCAGCATTATCAAAATATTCCAGTCTGGAATAGCGCATTAACCGTTCACCTGAACAAATCTGGTGATGTGGAAATGGTCGATGGCGTTTATTTTCCCTCGCCAAAAAAACTGAATACACAACCAATTTACACGGTAGATCAAGCCATCGAAAAAGCACGGAAATGGGTTCCACACGGCAACGATGCGGCAGAGATGGAGACACCACGACTGGTGATTTATCCAGAACAAAACAAGCTTCCCAAGCTTGCCTGGGAAGTTAAACTCTCTGCTGCGCTGGATCATCAATGGTTGGTTTTAGTCGATGCTCATAACGGGAAGCAAATTCTTGCTTATAGTCAGATTAATGATGTGGCTACCGCAGGTTCCGGACAAGATTTATTTGGTGTCCAACAACAATTGAATGTTTTTGAAGACACTAATCAGTTTTTCATGGCAGACACCAGCAAACCGATGTTTCAAGGCGGTCGTCCTTTCCCGATTACATCAGACAAAGGCGCTATTTACATTCTCGATGACAACAACCAATCTCCTTTTAATGACGATGGCAATGTGGAGCTACCAGAAAGTTTGGAGCTAACCAGTTCCCAAAGCGCAAATTCAGGCTGGCCTCAAGATGCAGTCAGCGCCGCATTTACCTTATCAGCGACGTATGATTATTACACCGAAGTGCATTCTCGTAATTCCATAGACGGTAACGGAGGATCAATTTTTGCCTTGGTGCGGGTTGGCGTCAATTACGACAATGCATTCTGGAATGGTCAATTAATCGCATTCGGTGACGCACAAGCGTTTGCTGGCGCTCTGGATGTGGTTGGACATGAATTAACCCATGGAGTCATTACCAGCACCGCCAACCTGATTTATCTTAATCAATCCGGCGCGTTAAACGAGGCATTTGCTGATATTTTTGGCGAAGCCATCGAAGCACATACGTTTGGACAAGCCGATTGGGAAAATGGTGCACAACTCGGGACTCCGATAAGAAGTTTGCGTGATCCAGGATCATTAACTTTTTCGAGAGGACGTCCATATCCCGCTACAATGAGTGAATTCGTTCAATTACCAGCCACCTTCGAAGGTGATAACGGTGGCGTGCATATTAATAGCAGCATTATTAACCATGCGTTTTACTTATTAGCTGAAGGATTGGATGGCGCAATCGGAGTTGATGATGCTGAACAAATTTTTTATCGGGCACTGGTGTTTCACTTGGTTCCCCGCTCGCAATTTATTGACGCACGACTGGCATTGATTCAGTCTGCTACAGAAATTTATGGCGAAGGCTCGGTGCAAGCTCAGAAAACTGCTGAAGCTTTTGATGCAGTGGAAATTTTTGATGCTCCGCCAACGCCAGTCGATAGTGAGGTGACAACAGTTATCGGGCCAGACGCCACGACCTTTATTCGTCGCGACCCAGCAACCGGTACATTCTCATTAAATCGTCGTGACCCAGCGCTAAATGATCCACAAACAGGAACCATTCTTAGCTCCTTCATCCCCGATCAAAAGCGCCCTTCTGTTGATCGTAGTGACAGTGTGATTGCATTTATTAATTCAGATAATAATTTATGTTTAATCAACGGCAGCAACGGCCTCGATGAATCGTGTCTTGAGCAAGACACTAAGTTCTACTCTGTTGCCATATCATCTGACAGCGAAAAATTTGCACTAGTATTACGTGACGCATTCGGCAATCCAGAAAACCAAATAGTCATTATTGATCTTGCTAGCAATGGACAGAGTCAGACGATAGACCTGGTAGCAGCGGCAACAGATAATGCATCCACCATTACAATCTCTACTGCCGATGCCATGGATTTTACCAATGATGGGCAGATGTTGATTTATGACGCTTTGAATGAAATCAATACCGTTGATGGTTCGCGTATTGGTGCCTGGAGTATTTATGCGCTGGATCTGGTTAATGAAATCACGATCGCTATTGTTCCGCCGGTGAATGGTTTTAACTTTGCTTTCCCAGCGCTTAGCCAAACCACTGATGATTTCCTGACATTTGATGCTTTCAATCTAAATACTGGGATTAATACAGTCACAGCAGTCAGTCTGATTACAGGGGAAATACGCACCATAGAAACATCAAATAACTTTGGCACGCCATCCTTCACTGGCGATGATAGCGCGATTGTATTTTCACGACCTGATGCAACAGCGACCACAGGCTTCTCACTGTTCAAGCAGGCGTTACAGGCTGACCATATTACCCCAGCTGGTTCTTCGGAACTTTGGCTTAAAGATGCCGATTATGGCGTTATTTATAGGCGTGGCAATACCATCACCGGCCCGGCACCTACCCAACCTATCGCCAAAGAAGGCTTATGGTGGATACCTTCAAAACCAGGCAGTGGTTTTGATATTGGCATCACCAGCAATAATGACTTATATATGGTGTGGTATACCTACACGCTTGAAGGCCTTCCACATTGGTATCTTGCCAGCGCCCCTTTCAATGGTAGCAATTGGAATGCTGATGTCTTTGAATATACTTGGGATGGAAACACTGCAATACCAAACCGCGCCGGCAATGTAGAGTTGAATTTTCAAGATGATACCCATGCCGCTTTAAGCTGGATATTAAATACCGGAAATGGCTCAGAGAACATCGAATACTTTGTTTTTGACCAAGGCAATACAAACAGTTCAGGCACATGGTATGACAAAGGCCAGCCAGGTTATGGGCTAACCCAGGTTAGCCAGGGTTCAACCAATGTCAATGTACTTTATTTTTATAATCAAGCTGGCAATCCGAGATGGGCGTTGGGCTCTGGCCCTTCATCTCAAACACTCACAATAATGAATACATTTAGCGGTTCTTGTCCTGTGTGTCCATTCGAAAATACTGTAGCGACAGTCGCGGGAACTGTTACCCCATCATTCTCAGATCAATCGAACGGCACGCTTACAACTGATATCGTACTCCCTTCTCCATTATTTGGCTCATGGCAGGTTTTTGGTGCAACAATCTCAAACTTGTCAGATTAAGGAATGTTCAAGTTATTTCATGCACGTTCCTTACCCTCAATTTTATCCAATAGCTTCGTTGAAAGTGCTCATTGACACCTGTAAACTCCGCGCTTTCGCCTTGCTCTTGGACAAACTAGAGGACAATCTAAGCAGTTACTGATTACGCTGAGTTACAAAGAATTTAGCAATTGCTTCATCTTTTAGTCAGATTTGCCATCTGCCTTACTAACCCAGCTGGTTCTTCAATACCAAGGGAAACGATTGTATCTGCTCGATTTTGTGTTTGTGAATAGGCATAAATCCTTAATTGTGGCGCGTTGCCGGACGGCCGTATATGAGCAATATCATCATTATCGAAATAACAACGTAGTCCATCAAGGCAATTAATCTGCGTTAATAACCCAAAGCCATTTTGTTTGGAAAATACAGTTTCCAGCACTCGTTTTGCGTTTATCATGCTGGATGCTTCCGCACTGTGAGCTGGATATTGAGCAATTATCTGGTTATCAACATTTCGCATAGTAACGCGCTCTGGCTCAAACTGCACCACACAGATTGTCGAGTCATGCGCAGGAGTCAACTGTTCCACAATTCTAGAGCTGTCAGATCTCGGGAAATTATCCAATAAGCCAGCTTTACCATACCAAGCCGGTAAAGCATCTAGCATTTCACATAATGATTGCTGTTTTTGCACAGATGCATGCAACAAACACAATATCGGCAACATCGCATCACGGGTGGGTAATGCATCAACAACACCAGTATTGATTGGTAAATCCGAGCCAGTCAAATAACCACCATTCGCTTCCCATGCAACAATGCTGTTGTTACCTGCAGATTTAGCTTTCTGCATCGCATCAATCACGTAGGGTGAACCAATTCTGGTCGATCGCACGGGAATATTTTTATTTCCAAAATATTGTTGAATTGCAGGATTTGAGCTGATCGGCACTGAAATACTATCGACCTTAAGATAATCAGTCACCAGTAACCCTAACAAATCACCCGGAATAAATCGTGGGCAAATTGAAGAATCAGTTTTTTCCTCAACAGCAATCACTAACGGGCGATCACTATCTCCATCGGTTGATACCAACACATCGATCTTGCCATGTTTTGCGCGTGCTTCAAGCACCAACTGTAATAATTCATGTAAATGTTGATCTGAAAGCGCTTCCGTATCAATGGGGAAGAACTCATCACTACGCCCCATGCAAATCACATCAGCACCTGCGTTGCGCAGAATAGTCGGCAATAAATCCCGCCCAACAGCACTGTATTCGAAAAAAACGATGCGCAGACCAACCAGTGCATGTGTAGGGAAAACAGATGCAAAGCGTTGTAAATAATGTTGCTCAGCAGCATTGGACTGAACAGGTAATGCTGAATTCTGATCTGCATTAAGCATTCCGTGCTGATCAAAAAATGATTGATCTGCTTCGCCATTCAAGAGCATGTCGCGTACTTTGTTAACTTCGTTAACAATACCTTGTTCGTCACTTTTCATCACTTCACCATCGCAGCGATTGGCTTTTTGGCCGTTACGATCCAGCGGAATATGACTCCCTGTAATCATAAAGCTGGCAACACCTTGATTAAGTGCGTAACAGGTGAGCGCGGGAGTTGGCAGCGTTCCAAGATATTCAATCTGATAGCCACAGTTCTGAATTGCTTTCATAGTGGCACGAGTCAGCCGTTCAGAAGACGGACGTAGATCACAGGCAACTGGAATTTTAATCGGGTCTTGAGACTGCTCATCGACAACCAATAAGTCGTTAACAGCAAAATAAACTAGCGTGCCCATTGTTAAACAATAGATTTCAAGATCAGTCAGGTCAGTAACCAAAGCACGTACACCACTGGTACCAAAGCCAGGTTGAACAGGTACATAATCAAGACTTTCCAAGAGTGTTTTCATAATATGCAGAATTTGTGAGATGGTATTCGGTCTGAAACAGACTTCATAATAACGAACAATAAAAGGCTTAGGAACGTGCAAGCAATAATTTCAACAACTGGGGTAGAATTTTTGTTTGTCTTCAAGGCGCATAGTGAGCTATGTAACTGTTGCTGCAACACTGAAGACGGACAAAAAGACAAATCGGTTGTTGAAGTTATTGCTTGCACGTTCCTTACATCCTAACAGACAACATTGGTGTTGATAAAAGATAAAATGAAAAGCAGATGATGACAAGCCAAAATCAAAAACTCGATAGTGCTTAACACAGGAACGCGCATGAAAAAAATACAAAACTCTTGATGTCGAGGATTTAGTGTTGACAGATTATGGTTGAACAGGCGCGGTTATGATTACAATCGAATCTATGGTTGTTCGCCTAGGAGGCTGTTCGAGAATAGAAACCTACTACGGAAAAGCGGATTTTGGCCCATTTTTCCGATTAAATTCGTTAAATACAACAAGTATTCGCCTCATTGAATCGAAACAATGCACTCAAAACCGTTTTCCCTCGCTACGGCTTCTATTCTCGGACAGCCTCCTAGCGTTGATTATGTTGAGCCAAGTTTATTGATTGATATGCTGACAAGGCGAGTGCAATAAAATTTGCAGCAATATTCAGATAAAATCCTCACTCCTTAGGAACGTGCATGAAATAACTTGAACAATTGACGTAGGCCATTTTTGTCAAATCACTGTTCATATTCAAGGCGCGAAAACAGGCACATAGTGAGCGATGTAACTGTTTTCGTAACACCGAAGATGAGCAAAAAGACAAGTCAACTGTTCAAGTTATTTTATGCACGTTCCTTAGTGAGACTCTACTGCATCTGGTGTCGTGCAGCCAGATATCAGATTCTGAGGTCAATCTGAGTCGCTTAATTTAAGCTAATTTGATACTGAAGAAAGCTAACACTTGAATGTAACCCGACATTACACCATAATAGTTGGGCTTCGACAGTAGAGCTGAGATAATCATTGGTAGTATCTCGGCAATCACCAGAACCAAACCTGATTCGATGATGGTGGTATCTTGGTTTGATGCTAGAAACACTGAATATTAAGTTTCCCTGCTTAATCAAAAATAAACTGTCTGGAGTATCCGATATGGCGAGCCGTGTCGGTCCCTCCGCAACGATACGTTGTGAACCCCGTCAGATCCGGAAGGAAGCAGCGGCAGCAGCGGATTCGTGTGCCGGAGTGTGGCTGGCATGGTTTGCCTCCTTATTCTCAAGGTTGACCTACAAACCAATATAATTTGCTCAAAAGCTGATTATTGATGCATCAAGCATCAATAATTATGCACACATGCCATACTTCCAGTTCAGGTCAAGTGTGTGCAATGAATTTTGATCTTCCTATCCGCTACCCTTCCCGGCTGGGCGATGATAACTCCCAATCAAATCTGTAGATCACCAGCAGTTTCCCATAAATTTATCATGATAGATTGTCTGAACTGATAATTAGTGGCATATTGATGTTTATGATAACAATCATTTTTCAGCAGGCTCTTTAAAGCCATGTCATACCAAGTATTAGCCAGAACATGGCGACCCCGAACATTCAGCGCAGTGGTTGGTCAGCAACATGTGGTTCGAGCACTGACCAATGGGTTATTGCATGAGCGCTTGCATCACGCTTATCTGTTTACTGGTACACGTGGTGTGGGTAAAACTTCGATCGCTCGTATTCTGGCTAAAGCATTGAATTGTGATGCGCTGAATAATGGCTTTGATCCCTGTGATCAATGCGAAGTTTGCCAGACAATTGATCAAGGTCGCTTTATCGACTTGATTGAAGTAGACGCAGCATCCCGGACCAAGGTGGAAGATACACGGGATTTGCTTGATAATGTCCAATATGCTCCTTCGCAAGGTCGCTACAAAGTGTATCTGATCGATGAGGTTCACATGTTGTCAGCACACAGCTTTAATGCCTTGCTGAAAACCCTGGAAGAGCCGCCAGACCACGTTAAATTTTTGCTGGCAACCACTGACCCTCAGAAAATCCCGGTGACAATTTTGTCACGCTGTTTACAGCTTAATTTAAAACGACTGAGTGTTGAGCAGATTCAACAACAAATGCAGCTGATTCTCGATCAGGAGAAGATTGAATATTCCACCGAGGCACTTAATTTACTCTCACATGCAGCAGATGGCAGTATGCGTGATGGCTTGAGTTTGTTAGATCAGGCGATTGTGTTTGGGGCTGGACAAGTGAACGCTGATGAAGTTCGCAATATGCTGGGTTGGACTGCACAGCAGCCGATCATTGCCTTATTGCAAGCGCTGGCAGAAACCAATGTTCATCAATTACTGTCTATTGTCGCAGAATTGAATGACTTATCAGCAGATTTCAAACATGTGCTGGAACAGTTAATTCAGCAGCTACATCAAATCGCGCTGATCCAGTTTGATGCAAAAATCAGTAATCAGACAAGTCAGGAAATACTGACACAGTTAGCGTCCTCAATGTCAGTGGAAGATGTGCAGCTTTACTATCAACTGGCTTTGATGGGCCAGCGCGATTTGAATCTGGCTCCCAGCCCGAAAGCCGGAATGGAAATGGTATTGCTGCGCATGGTCGCGTTTCGACCAGCTGGACTCGAGCAACAAAGCACTTCGTCAACTTCACAAAAACAGCCAAGCACTGAATCGGTTAGTTCCGCGCCGCAACAAGCTACGCTCCAGACCAATCATTTGACGACTGTGCAAACTGATACGATTGCTGATATCGCATCTGAGCAAAATCCAGATCCAATGCACGAGCTTGGCTCTCAACCCATCGATGTTGATACATCACAATCACCACCCAGGCAGCAAATCGATATCAACAATGACTGGGAAACAATACTTGGCAAGCTTAAGTTGGGTGGTTTGACTAAGGAGTTTGCAAGTCATTGTAATTTACAAAGCATTAATAACAAGCAATGTATATTGTTGCTCGATCCTGGTCACACCCAATTACTCAACAAAACTGTGCAAGACAGTCTACAGAAAGCGATTCATAACAATCT
>JAZGEP010000365.1:0-27546 GCA_036478815.1 Methylococcales bacterium | reverse complement strand
ATTTTTCCGATTAAATTCGTTCAATACAACAAGTATTCGCCTCATTTAATCGAAAAAATGGACTCAAAACCACTTTCCCTCGCTACGGCTTCTCAACTCTCTATACCAGTCAATATAACATTGACGGAGTACTAGCAAGCAAGATTCTTCCAATACAGAAAAGTGCAGTCGCGAAAGTGGTTGCGCTTTTTTGTATCACTAGCCAGCATTTCTCACCAGTTTTACTACCACGTCTCCGTAGAAATTCATGCTGTGACGCAGAAGCGTCACTAACTGCATACCCACACCAAAGCATGGAAACGAAAAATATTTTTCTGGCTCGAAAACCAACCAGTAGTTTAATTTAGCTTGAAGACTTGCAGTTGATCATTATTATTGGAAACAACCACTGCAAGCTGTTGGCCTCTACCTAACTTGATTTGCTGCAAATCTCGTGAATTTCCTGGTGTTACAAATCCGCTATGGATTGGATCCATAGGTTTGAAAGATAATTGCCCGTCACCGAGTAGTAATCCACCGATACCAGCATCATAGCGCACAGTTTCCACTTCAGCGCCATACAGATTGCCGGTATAGAGAATATCCAGATGTTTATCATTATTGAAATCGGTGACTACAACACCTGAAATTGGAGAAATCTGTGCGCTATTGGGTAAAGCACGAATCTCAAAACCATTCTTACCCTTGTTAATAATTAATGAACTAGCAAATACCTGGGCATTTAACGTCAACGCGTTAGTCAACTTTTCAGCCGAATAAATGCTTGACAGATCGGCCTCAGCAAAAGCTTTGAACGTTGGGAATTTGCTACTCAACCCTGGAATTTGTTCGGCAGAGCACTGGCGACCTCGAATTGGTAAATCACGATTATTCTTGTTTGCTGCAAGAATTATATCCAGCGAACCATTATTATCGAAATCATTTGCATAAACAGTCAGCGGCTTTGATTGAGTGGGCTGATATTTGTTATTGTTACCAATATTTCCGGCAATAAAATCGATATCGCCATCATTATCGAAATCGCCATGTTCCAGTGTTTGCCACCACCCGTTGGAATTAGCGAGTCCTAGCTTTTCTGTAACCTCGATAAAACGTCCTTTTTGATTTTCAAACACAGTAATCGGCATCCATTCACCGACTAACAGCAAATCCAGATCACCATCACCATCATAGTCAACAAAATCAGCATCAGTTACCATACCAATCGTGCTCAGATCAGAGCCTGTTTGCTGAGTAACATCGGTAAAATGACCAGCATCATTGTTCAGTAGATAACTATTTGGCGCTAGTGGATACTGACCAGGGACAGCTCGCCCGCCCACAAATAAATCCAGATCGCCGTCCTGATCGTAATCGCCTGCGACAACCCGCAAACTACTAGTGGTTAAGTTCGGCAGGTTGTCTGATAGTTCAAAGCCTCCCAAGCCGTCATTCATATACAGTCTGTCACGATACAGCGGACTATTTTTATCAAACTCGTTGCCACCACTGGTCACGTATAAATCCAGATCCTTGTCATCATCCGCATCGAACAACAGTGCACCCAGATCCTCAGATTGTGCATGCATGCTCCATGGTTGTGATTTGTTCAGTACAAATTTTTGATCAGCTGTCTGGAGTAATAATTGCCCTGCACTATTGGCTGCGCCACCAACATAAAAATCTTCCAGTTGATCACCATTCACATCCCCAACTGCAAGATAAGGCCCATGCTCGGATTGTTTATGCGGCAACAGTGATTCTCGCTTAAAATCGTTATAGGAGTTTTCTTGATGATGATAGTCAATACCCGTATTCTCAGTGATATCGGAAAATAACGTTTGCTTGATGGGCAGCTTATTGACCATAGGTTTTGAATCAGCATAGCTGATTTTTAAAGTCTGGTTAATTTTAGCTTTTTTGACGATAGTTGCTCTCCCATCTGGCCATTGCACAGAGATTGTATCCACCTCCTTTTGCCGACCCAGACCAAAATGCATCAGTGGATCAACAGACGATAAATAGCCACGACTCAATGCCTGTTTTTTTGTCTGCTGAGCGGAGTCATAATTCACTGTTACTTCAGCGCCAATAGCCAAACTGTTTTGCTCTGGACCTATGAGATCAATTTTCAAATAATGACCTGCTTGCTTCGTTGTTGAATTTCGATACACGCTTGCGATTTCATCAAGATTATTCACGACCAGATCCAGATCACCGTCATTATCTAAATCAGCATAAGACGCACCGTTTGAATTCGTGAGATCAGTTAATTGACTGGTACTGTTTGATTGCTTAAAGGTAAGGTCGCCCTGATTTCGATACAAGTAATTTTGCAGTTTGGTCGAAGGCATCTCGGCTATGATTTGATTAAAACTCAAGGACTTATTGTTAGTTTTATTCAATTTATTTAATTGATTAAAAAAATCATTATCAGTAATGTCTCTTTTAATCCCGTTAGTGATAAATAAGTCCTGAAAACCATCGTTATCAAAATCAGCAAACAACGGCGCCCAACTCCAATCGGTTTTCGAGATGCCAGACAACTGTGCAATTTCGCTGTACAAGCCATTGCCATGATTGAGCTGCAGGGTATTCAACATAAATTGATAGTGAAATCCACTGTCGATTAAACGCCAGAAGTCGTCAGTACTCATCGGCGTCATCAATCGTTTGGCTCTAACGTGATCGTCTGGGACCATGTCGAGCACGATCAAGTCCAGGGAACCATCATTGTTGATATCACCAAGATCCGATCCCATACTATAGTAGGAAGTGTGTTTTACATAACTGGCAATACTTTCTGTAAAGGTTCCGTTCCGATTGTTAATGTAGAGATTATCCGGTTCGATATAATCATTGGCAACATAAATATCATCCCAGCCATCATTATTGAAATCGCTGATCACGGCACTCAATCCCCAGGCATAATTAATAATCCTGGAGGTTTTGGTTACATTGCTAAACGTACCATTACCGTTATTTTGATATAACTGATCTGAACTAAATGCATCGTAACCAACCTTGTCACGTGGAATAACCGTGTTGTTATTCTCAAAATCGTAGCGATGATTAACCAGGAACATGTCCAAATCATTATCACGGTCATAGTCCAGAAAGTATGCTTGTATTGAAAAACCCGGATCATTCAGACCATATTGTTGTGCTTTTTCTGTAAAGGTTAAGTCGCCATTATTGATAAACAGCTGGTTTTCGCGGTCAACAGAATTTTGATATAAACCGGAGCGGGAAACATAAATATCTAACCAGCCATCATTATTGATATCGACCATCGTCGTCCCATTGCTCCAGTCCATTTTGCCTTTGCTAAACGCGTGGTCTGTTATATCGATGAATTTAAAATCGCCTTTATTCAGATAAAGTTTGTTAGCAACCTGATTGCCGGTAAAATAAATATCAGTCAAGCCATCGTTATTAATATCGCCTAATGCAACACCACCACCATTGTAAATATAAGCAAAATTAAAAAAATTATGTACTTGGTCTTCAATAATATGATTACTAAAATCAATGCCAGAGTGTTGATGTGGAATTTTATCAAACTGTAAAACACTGTTGTCGATCTCTATACTCAGCGCTACAAATGGTATGAATGTTGATATTAGAAATAATCTGTGAATATTTATTCTCATCGCATGTAAGCCAAGTAAAAATATGTTGTACATATTACGCCGAACTTCGTTGCGTCTACAAGACGTAACACCGAATGAAATCTGATAATCCTCAAGCCACAGCTTGTCCAACCAGTTGCCAGAAACATACATGAAATAACTTTGACAACTGACTTTTTTGTTGTCCATCTTAGGTGGTTTGACGGAATAAAGTTACCAAGATTGTGCAGGATTTTTGTTTCTGACCGCGCTATCTCAAAAGGCGCATAGTCATTCTACGCAACGATTGAGATTGCGTTGGTCAGGAGCAAAAAGACAAGCAAGGTTGGTAACTTTATTTCGTCAAACCACCTTAGGTGTTGCCGCAACAGTTACATAACTCATACGCTGAGTTTGTTTCGTCAGGAGCAAAAAGACAAGCCAGAATGTTCAAGTTATTTCAAGCGCGTTCCTGTTATCGATCAATATCAACCAAAATCGACTTTCAATCCAATCAGGCATCCTTTAAGACTGTTCTATAACCGATATTTTTTTGTTATAGTGATAACAAAAATAAACGGCTTTTAACAATGAAAAAACAATTTCTTTTTCTTCTGATTTTACTGGTTGGCTTGTTTACAGCATGCTCAACCAATGACAACACTGAATTAACAGTTTTACAACAAACTGACAGTAAACAATCTGCACAGATCAAACCCAAAAAACGCATGCACAGCAAGCTGGCTGCTGGTGTGATCAGCGTTGACATTGTCAATGCTGACAATCGCTTGCATTTGTTAACAGGTAAACATCAGCGAGGCCAGAAATCACTTTGGTATCAATCGTCTAGCGATGGCGGTAAACACTGGTCTGTTGCCACTAAAATCCTGAATAATGACAATTTACCTGTTAAAATGGTTCGTGGAAATGATGCCCAGATTGCCGTCCAGGGTAACAATATAGTCGTGTCCTGGATGAAATATGTTGAAGATGCACGCTTTAATGCAGGACCAATGCTAACCGCACGTTCCACTGACGGTGGAAAAAACTGGCAATACACTGCTACACCACCAGATTGGGAAAAAGGTCCACACGGCTATATCGACATGGCTGCCGACGACAATGCAATTCACGCGGTCTGGCTGGACAGTCGCGAAGGCTCTTCTGGACTTAAGGCTTCACAAGGTCTTCGCTATGCACAATCAGTCGATGGCGGACAGAGCTGGCAACCCAACAAAACACTGGACGATGTGACTTGTTCCTGTTGCTGGAATACCGTTAAATCAGATATTAACGGCAACGCTTTTGTGTTGTATCGTGACAAGGAGCCTTCTGATTTATCAATTGGTATGGTTAACAATCAACAACAATGGCAGCATTTAAATCATGTCGGTGCGTTCAACTGGCAATTTGAGGGCTGTCCACATATTGGCGGCAGCATCGATTTTCAGAAGACAGCAGGTAAACAACGTCTACATTCAGTGGTTGGCTCAGGACATCCAGAGCATCTTGGCGTACATTATTTATATTCCGACGATGCTGGAAAAACCTGGTCTGCAAATAAACAACTGGGCGATGAATCAGCAATACATGCCGATATAGCAGCACACAACAATGGTCGCGTGATTGCAGTGTGGGACATGATGGGTGAAGATGGACTGGCGATTTATGCAACTGAATCATCCGATCAAGGCGCAAACTGGTCATCTCCAAAACAACTTTCAAAACCAGGCTTAAGAGCCACTCACCCACGCATCGTCAAAACCGAAGAAGGCTTTCTGGCTCTCTGGACAGAAAATAATGGTCACCATGAATCGCTGGCATCCCAGAGGCTATAAGCAATGATCAAACTACGTATATTCCTGATAGCCTGGTTGTTACTAACTGGACTCAATCAAGTCCAGGCAGAAACCTTAACCATCCTGCCTTTTGTTAAAGGTAGTTTAGACAGCATCAAAAAACAACACATCAACAAACCATTTATACTGGTGTTTTGGTCGGAAAGTTGTAGTTATTGCATGAAAGAATTGGCCATGTTTGGTGAGCTTCAAAAAGAATATCCGAATGTCGATCTAATCACCGTTGCAACCGATCCTTTTCTTGAAGAAGAAACGGTGAGAGACGTGCTCAAGCGCAGTCAGCTTGATTTACAACAAACCTGGGTTTTTGCCGAACAATTTCCAGAACGCATCTATGCTGATGTCAACAAACGCTGGCGCGGAGAATTACCCGTCACGCATTTCTTTGATCGCAATAATCAGGAAACCCGCCACATGGGCATTGTCAAGAAAGACAAGCTATTAGAATGGTTGACTGCACAATCAAGCCTCTAAAAAACTTCTGATACCACGTTTATTTCTATATTCATGTTGTGTTGTGTCGATATAATTAGAATACTCTCATATTAAAAATCACTCGCAATTTAGCTCCAACAGTATAGAAGTTCTCACAATCTACTAGTACAGGTCTTGCGTTACTAGATCCAAAATTATCCCCTCACAAAAATGGGTTTTATTTCAAAAGTTTCTTCATTGCAAAGCCTGATAGCAAAATTGACTAGACAGGTGACATTGGATGCTTTTTAACTCACCAGAATTTCTGTTTATCTTTTTGCCAATAACCTTAATGGTTTTCTTTGGCATCAACTCAGTCGGCCTGGGAAAACGTCATGCTATTACCTGGCTGGTTATCTCGTCCATATTCTTCTATGGTTGGTGGAACCCTGCTTTTCTGATCTTAATCGGATTTTCAATTTCTTTTAATTATGCTTTTGGGTTACTAATCCATAAGCATCGAAATGAGAGCCAACTTCGATCACGTATTCTTACCATTGTTGGAGTCTTGGTTAACATCGCTCTTATTGCATATTTCAAATATGCAAATTTTTTCGTCTCAACCTTAAATGATCTCGCGGGACTGGATTGGCACCTGGGTACAATTATATTACCGCTTGCGATATCGTTTTTTACCTTTCAGCAAATCACCTATCTTGTCGATACTTATAATGGAATCCGTGTTGACCATGATTTTATGGAATATGTGCTGTTTGTTACATTTTTTCCACAGCTCATCGCGGGACCAATTGTTCATCACAAGGATATGTTTCCTCAGTTTGCACGCGAAAAAACCTATCGTTTCCGCTTTGACAACTTTGCTATTGGCAGTACGATATTTATATTTGGTCTGTTTAAAAAGGTCGTAGTTGCGGATAATTTCGGTGTGCTGGCAACACCAGTTTTTGAAGCCTCCGAGTTAGGCTATACGCTGAATTTTTTCAAGGCTGGAACAGGAATTGTTTGCTACAGTTTTCAGCTTTATTTTGACTTTTCCGGCTATTCAGATATGGCAATCGGCTTAGCCAGGTTATTTGGTATTAAATTACCATTAAATTTTAACTCACCATATAAAGCAACATCCATCATTGACTTCTGGCGCCGATGGCATATGACCTTGTCTCGCTTTCTACGAGAGTACATTTATTTCTCTTTGGGTGGTAATAAAAAAGGCGCTGGTCGACGTTACCTCAACATGTTTTTAACCATGGTGATTGGTGGTTTATGGCACGGTGCTGGTTGGACATTTGTTTTCTGGGGTGCCTTGCACGGGTTCTATCTAATCATCAACCATGCCTGGCGAAGCATTAGTCCATTCCATATTGATCAATGGTGGTCACGCTTCCTCGCGCGCAGCCTTACTTTTCTAGCGGTGATGGGTGCCTGGGTGTTTTTTCGCGCACCAACATTTGATGGGGCGCTGAATTTATTACATGCTTTGCTGATTTGGCCATCCTCAATTCAAGAGACTCTTGGGCAATCAGGGATGTTTCTGCAAAGTCTAGGCATTCGCTTCACAGGAGGGAATTTAACATCCGAGAATGTCATGTCCTTGATTTGGTTTGTTGTGTGGATTACTGTCATTTGGACCTTGCCTAACACGCAACAGTTTATGGCGCATTTCACTCCCGCGTATGATTTTAATAACAAATCAGCAGGAAATTATCCAGCAGCTTTTCGCTGGTCGCCAACGTTAATATGGGGATTAGTCGTCGCCATTATGTTAGCGGCATCGTTACTAAGTTTGAATAAAGTCTCTGAATTTTTATATTTTCAATTTTAAAGCAATGAGCGAAATTAGAAAAACAACAGAATATAACAAATATGATTCTGTCTTAAAAATCAACTCTTGTGCTTTTTAGACTTATTTTTTAGTCATTCAGCGTAACCTACAGATACTCAGATTACCCCCTCATGCACAAGAGCAAGGCGAAAGTACGTAGGTCAATGAGCACTTTCAATGCGGTTATAGGACAAATAGTGGGTAAGGAACGTGCATGGAACAACTCTTGAACAATGATGGTGCAGGATTTTTGTTGCTGACCAAGCGATCTCAAGAGGCGCATAGTTGTTCTACGCAACGATTGAGATCGTTTGGTCAGGAGCAAAAAGAACAACCATCATGTTCAAGTTATTTCATGCATGTTCCTGTGAGTAGTTACATTTTTTGTAACTACTCAGCGTAATCTGTAGTTGCTCAGATTGCCCTCTAGTTTGTTCAAGAGCTAGGCGAAAGCGCGGAGTTTACAGGTGTAAATGAGCACTTTCAACGCGGCTATTGAACAAAATAGAGGGTAAGCTGAGTAATTACCATTTTTTATTCACAATTGGCCGCCTCTCATCTCTCAATACCCGATACAACCTTGACAAAAGACTATTAGGAGGCTGTTCGAGAAGAGAAACCGTAGCGAGGGAAAGTGATTTTGAGTCCATTATTTGGACTAAATGAGGCGAATACTTGCTCTATTGAACGAATTTAATCGGGAAAATACGCTTTTCCACAATAGGCTTTCTATTCTCGGGCGGACTAGAGCTCGGCGGCGAGTATGTCCAAAACCTGATTAGCGGCACTGCCATCGCCGTAGGGATTCACAGCCCTGGCCATACTCTGATAAGCTGCGTCGTCGTAAAGAAGCTTGCGGGCTTCCTGGTAGATGCGTTCGCTATCCGTACCGATTAGCTTCGCAACCCCTGCTTCGATGGCTTCCGGCCTCTCAGTGGTTTCACGCAAGACGAGCACCGGCTTGCCAAGTGAAGGTGCTTCTTCCTGAATCCCACCAGAGTCGGTCAGAATAAGTGTAGACTCGTTCATTGCTATCACGAAAGCCTCGTATTCCATGGGCTCGACGAGCTGAATGCGCGGATGATCTCCCAAGTCACGGTACACAACTTCGCGCACACGTGGACTCTTGTGTACTGGGTACAGGAGCTCCAGCGTATCATCCTCATCAAGGAGTCGCCGAACTGCCCGACAGATCGATTCCATGGGAACACCATGATTTTCGCGTCGATGAGCTGTGAGCAGAATTTGTCGAGTATCTTTTGTGGAGTGTGACGTTTTGGATTTTTGACCTACACGCTTGAGAGTATGCAATAGAGCATCAATGGCGGTATTACCGGTAACCCAAATTCGTTCCGCCGAAACACCTTCTTTCTGCAAATTCTCACGAGAAAGCTGTGTTGGCGGGAAATGAAAGTCAGCCAGCTGGCTGGTCAAGCATCGGTTGACCTCTTCTGGCCACGGCTGTTGTTTATCGAAAGTGCGAAGGCCAGCTTCAACATGGGCAACCGGCACGTGCTGATAGAACGCTGCAAGAGCGCCTGCGAAGGTTGTAGTCGTATCACCTTGAACAATGACACAGTCGGGGTTTAACGAAGCGATGGCTTTGTAAAGGCCATCAAGAGCAGCATTCGTGACATGGCAAAGGTTCTGATCCTGTTTCATAATATCGAGATCAAGATCTGGTTCAATTCCGAATTGTCGCAACATCTGGTCGAGCATTTCTCGATGTTGTCCGGTAACAACAATTTGAGTGACAAACAAATCTGGACGCTCCAGAGCACCTAAAACTATTGGTGCCAGTTTGATCGCTTCGGGACGAGTCCCTATCACGATCATCAGATTTTTAGGTGAACGATTGTCAGTCATTGATTCTCCAATATTTGCTATTCTGATGTTCTATGGATACGTGAAAAAAGGAAGCCGATTCCAATAAGATAAAGAAACTTGGTGTTCGTGACTACGTAGCGTTTGAAGAGGCGTCGCGGCTCCTGCATGAGTCGATATGCCCACTCCATACCGATGCGTTGAATCCACTGTGGTGCTCGCATCCGATGGCCCGAAAGAACATCGAAGCTGCCCCCGACACCAATCGCAAAGGAAACACCAAGGTTATCCCACTGTTCTTCGATGAAATGTTCCTGGCGTGGAACACCCATAGCGACAATGAGTATCTTGGCGCCACTATCTGCTATTTTTTTGGCACGCTCCGGCGCTTCATCAGCACCGAAATAACCATCTTCCACGCCAATCAAGTCGAGACCAGCATGGTCACGGCGCAAGCGCACTGCGAGGGACTCCACGATCTTCCGGTCCGCACCTAGTAGATACACGGGTAGTCTGTCCTTGGTGGCGCGTGCGCAGATCTCTTCTACCAACTCGATACCAGCAACCCTTTCCGGTAGTTGCTCACTTCGAAAACGAGACACCCACACCAATGGCTGTCCATCCGCAACCGTAATTGCAGCACGATCGAGGAAGGCTTGCAAGCGAGCATCGACGCGCGCCATCATCAAGACTGCAACGTTCACGGTACACAACCAGCCCCGATCTCCTCGTGCAATCAGTTCGAAAATCTCTACAACAGTCTGATCAAGAGTCAGACTGTGAAAACGACAATTCAGAATTTTACAAGATTTCATAGCAACCAATCTTCATAGGGGTAAATGGATTCTTCTATAGCTTCACCCGTAAGCGAGGTTTCGTATTCAAAGAGCGCTACCAGATCATTGGTTTCTATCTCACCCTGACCATTCCTGTTCCTGGGTTGTAGCAACCACTCAGAACCAATGTAAACAAGGTGATCCGAATCAGAATAATTATGACGAGAAAATTGAGAAACCTCAAGTGGGAACTGAGCTCCAACCGAAGTATAAGGTAAAAATAGCCCAATTAGATAAAAATGTACGAAGGCAAATTTGATGGTTTTATTTCTATACAACATACTAATATTTTCAAGTGATATTATTTGGTTTCATTTGAATACAAATGAAATTGTAATCATTCGTAAAAATGAATGCCAAATGTTAACTGAAGTCTCCTTATTATGATTTTGGTGCTATTGGATGTATGGTCTATCTTAATGAAAAACATTATTATTTCAACATCGGAACGGAATGCAGTCACCTCTAAATAATTAAAACAAGTGCTTGTTCTAAACAGAGGAAACACGCCTTAATTTCAATCTCCAAGTAGATCGTCATTACTTATTTTTGGAATTAATAATCAGGAAATCCTCGGCGTTAAGTCTTAACAAGGTTACTGATATCCAATAATAATCCCATTGTATTTATGAACCAAAAATAGTCATTTTTCATGAACAATATAGACGTACAAATCGCAACGCTTGCTCACATCATCACTATACTATAAATACTTAATGAAAATATATTTTATATTTTAAATAAAAATAACCTGAATTGCTAGCATTATAATAATTTTTACACATTACCAGCAAATGGAAGTTATATGTAAAAACAGGAAATCAAGTATACAACTTACACTCTATTTAATAGTTGCTTGATAGCAGCAGCATTGGAGGGTCAGAGCTCACTGCGTGAATCCCTGAACGAATCATGATATCTGTATTGAAGTCGTTACACAGGATTACACCATAAAGACCAAGATTCTATTGACCCAAAATTTCGGTGCTTATGGTACAACATAGAAACGAATCAACTTTTGTTGAAAACAACGACTACCATCAATAATTGAACTGATTGAAACAAATAATGTAACGCTATGATTGTCCCATCCTTGCTTATGTAATGATTACAAACCACATCCGCATTCTGGTCACGCCTCTAGGAGGCTGCCCGAGAATAGAAGCCATAGCGAGGGAAAGCAGTTTTGAGTCCATTGTTTCGATTCAATGAGGCGAATACTTGCTGTATTGAACGAATTTAATCGGAACAATGGGCCAAAATCCGCTGTTCCGCAGTAGGCTTTCTATTCTCGGACAGCCTCCTAGCGAGGGTCCATCAGACTGGTGAGTAATGCGGGCCAGATAGTCAGGATATAAGCAGAAAGACGCAATATATTGAGTGTCACTATGTTTCATCTATTAGCCAATATGATACGAGACACGAACAATAAGGTAAGATGAGCCTACGAAGTGCACGTAATTCGAGAGCGCACGCTCAATCAACCTGGATCACGTAAACTTAATCCAGGTTACAGATGATTACTCTTTTACTTAGGAACGTGCATGGAATAACTTGAACAATTCACTTGTCTTTTTGCTCCTGACGAAACCATCTCAATCGTTGCGCAGAACAAGTAGATGAACACTTTCAACGATGCTATTGGACAAAATAGAGGGTAAGCTGAGTTACGGTTATTTTTCGTCAAATTACTGTCTATCTTCAAGGTGTAGAAATAGGTGTATTGTGGGCTATGCAACTATTTCTGTAGCGTAGGCGATGGGCGATCAACAAGTCATTTATGGACGTAATTTCATATCTATTCCTTTACAGAATAGTTATATTTTATCACAACAATATAATCTTATATAAAATTGTTTACTAAATATTTTAATTCTATTTAATATGGATTCAATTATTAGCCACAAACTATTTGGAGTAATTATGAATATTTTTATAAAAGCTATTATTTTTTTTATGTTTCTAATTATGGCTGGCTGTGAATCGAACTGTGTTAATGACAATGGCCCAGACGCTGGACAGTGCAAGCATTATCCTAATATAAGGTCTTGCTCCCAAGTAAGTCCATATCATCATTCGTGTACGCTAAATGAGGCAAGTGATGAGAACTAACGGTAACAAATCTTGCTAAAATAAAATACGGCATAAAAGAGCAGATTGCTACAAAAACGTGTATAACAGAACTTCGACAACCAGGAGGCTGTCCGATAATAGAGATCGTAGCGAGGGAAAGTGGTTTTGAGTCCATTTTTTCGATTAAATGAGGCGAATACTTGCTGTATTGAACGAATTTAATCGGAACAATGGGCCAAAATCCGCTTTTCCGCAGTAGGCTTCTATTCTCGGGCAGCCTCCTTGTGCTTGTTTTCCAGCTTGAAAACTTCTATTTATCAGTTCCATTCGTTGATTAACCAAATTACTATAGTCTTCAAACGAACTAGTATTGATTAGAACTCCATCAAGATGACGTTTGCCATTGAGAACATTAACAATCAATTGGTTGGTTTTATTATTATAATGAGAGCCATCAAAAGTATTGTCAGTTCGAGATGTTAGTTTCGATGGCAAGGAAAAATCGTATAATTTTCCAGCAATTTGTGAAACTGCATAAATCATTCTTATAGAATTCTGCTGTTTGTCTGCTTTTCGAATTCTCTGCATTTCCCAAATGCTGATCGGTGGTACATAAGCCAGACGTTCTGCTTCTGGAAACACCAGAAATAATTGCTTAACAAGTTCCAACGCCTTTTCATCATAATAATCTTGTCTTGGGTTATCAGGATATAAAAGTTTAGGATGATATTTTGGCGCATCATCACGAATATAGACATTGAAATTGTCATCATAAACCCGCGGCAGCGGCGACGAATTAACTAATGTACGCAGTGAAAATCCCAACGCATCCAATGACAAATACGATTTGAGAATTCCATCTGGATTTTGTTGATTTTCAATACAAGCCGGTACCTGTTTGCTGAGATTCTGTCGTCTAAGAACAAAGCTGTCAATCGCTAGAATGACTTTTTTTGGATTAAATCCTCTTTTTTTAAGATATTTCGCATAAGCAACAAATTCTGGCAATGAACCTCCTGAAAATGACATATTAAAACAACGAGCGCCTTGTATTTTCTCTGCGGGTAGCGTGGTTGCCCGGGAGGTGCCAAATAACATGCAGTCGTAACTACTCGCGTTTTTCAAAAACAAATTAAGCTTGGCTAGTCGCTCATTAAAAATAAAATTTCGATTGGTTTGTAGTTGATTGCCTTTCCAAATCCATAAGGGATCGATGACACTGTTTATAGCCAACACCAAAACACAAAGCAGCACTACGCCAAAGCCTGTAGCTAGAATGTAGCGCTTAAACATTGTACTGAGCGAAGCCGCTATCGTGTCAGAAAACTCCATATTCATATCTAATCTCTTATTGCACTCAAAATGACTAAACTTTGATTGGATTACTGTGACAGTTTACTAGATTATGGTGACAGTTTACTAAATATATCAATATTTGATCTTGTTCAAGCCATTAGCCGTACACAGTGTTATTGAGTCCGAATAGTATTGTCTTAACGTGAATAATTCACACAACAAATGTGAATAGTTAACAGACATTAATCGCTATTACTCGTATATTGTAACTGCAGACGATAACAACCATTAACAACCAGATAGAGTGCGCTCTTCTATCTGGTTGTAGTTTAAAATCTATTTATAATCTTCAAAATAATTGTCAGAAACAAAGGTTGTAAAGCATAGTCTCAGTCTTATTCACATGACACTGCTCTCATAATGAGCCAGACCGCTAAAAAAACGCTTTAGCAAAAAGATCTGAATGCCTTAATCTAAGGTGTTGAATGCCACAAAGATAAAGGCTTCTATAAGGGGATCAATCAAGTCATACAAAATTAGTCTGATCTGCTAACCATCATTTACACCTTATAACAATTTTCTTGTGTGAATGATAATTATATCAATATATCGAAATAACAACTTACCTCAGAACCATCTGTGTCACTTGAGCCAATATTTGATTATTATCAGCTACGGTAATAATTCACACATTCTATGTGCGTTATTTACTATTAATTTCCTTCAATCTAATTAAACTGTCTTCAACCTTACAGTTAAATAATCAAGTTAAAATCAGGAGGATGACAACAATGAGTATTCAAGTTGCATTAATTGAAGATGATGATGTTATTCGAGAGAATTACGCTGAAATTCTTTCAGATGAGGGATTTAATGTCGATGCATTTTGTGATCGTCAGGACGCTATGGAACATTTTCAAACTGACTTGCCGGATATTGCCATCCTTGATGTTGGTCTTCACCAGGAACGAGATGGTGGTTTCCAGCTTTGTTCCGATTTGAGACATTTGTCACCAAAGCTTCCGATTATATTTTTGACATCACGAGACAAAGAAGTTGACAGAATTTCAGGGCTACGGCTTGGTGCTGATGACTATATCACCAAGGATATCGGCATTAATTACCTCATGGTGCGAATTGAGGCTTTATTTCATCGAATAGAAACGCTCACGAAAGATGATCGTGAAAAAATAACGGCTGATCAGGAGAAACTAGTTTATGGATCACTCGAAATTGACCGCTTAAGACTACTTGCCTTGTGGAAGGGTGAACTGTTACAAATTAGCTTGACCCAATTCTGGATTCTCACTGAGTTAGTTAGTCATCCGGGAACAATAAAACACTATGACAAACTGATGCGTGCAGCAAAAATTTGTGTAGAACCGAATACGGTTACGGCACATATTAAATCCATACGCGATCGATTTCGCAGTATCGATAGTGAATTTGATTGTATCAAGACGGAACGCGGTGCTGGTTATCGGTGGGTTGAATTATAATGCTGAATACATAGCGCCTAAATTCTACAAGTGATATCACGCATAGAGTACAAGCTTTTGCAAGATTTGGGTGGCAGTATGTTTAACCAGAATGCATTATTTGCCAATAAGCGGAATTGTTACCGTAAATATCGCCCCGTTTTTGCCATCTCGATCCCTCGCTATAACAGAACCACCATGCGATTCTGCAATCAATTTCACCAGGTAAAGGCCCAACCCCAAGCTATCGCTTTTCCAATGTTCTGCGTCCCTTAACGAAATAAAAAGATCAAAGATACGATCTTTATCCTTTGGTAAGTTAGGCCCTTCGTTGATTACCGTCAATTCCGCGCAGTCATGCCGATTTTTAGCGCTAACTAATATCGGAGTATTTGCTTGACTGTGTTCAAATGCATTGCTAACCAACTTGTCTAACAACTGTTTTAGCCGATCTTCATTACCCAGAATGTGAATTTCAGAATCACAGTCGTCAATCAAAGTATATTGCGGATAAAACGCTCGATACTCGTCTGCTTGCGATGCGATCAGGGCTGCTAAATCTACAGGATGTAATGATTCTTTATAAACGGTTGCTTCCAAACTACTGGCGCTACTCACGCTATCCAGCAAGACATTCATAAAACCAAGGCTTTTTCTTGCGCGACTAATATAGACCTCAATCGAAGGTTGCTGCGACCGGCGTTCGATTAATTCCAAAGAACTTTTGACTCCTACTGTCGCATTTTTTAATTCATGTTTTAGAAATCGAGCCATATTTTCCAGCCACTGGATCCGGCGTTGATTGGCTTGCATTAATTCCCCAGTGCGTTCCTCAACCTGAACTTTTAGCTGGTTACTATAGTCTGCCAACTGTTGATCGCGAATCTCTATTTGCTTAAGCATGGTATTAAAACTATCTATCAGGTTGCCCAATTCGTCATTTCGGTTACTCGGTATTCTAATCGAATAATCATTGCCAACAGAAACAGTCTTTGTGGCCTGATTAAGCTCCAAAATTGGGTCGGATATCAACTTGTGCAAGCGCGCGCTCACCACCAAACTGAGCCCAAAACAGCCTAAAGCAATAATGCCAATCCAGCCGAGGTAATTTATCAAACTAGCATAAAACGCATTCATGCTGGATATAATGCGAATCACTCCGATGCGCTGGTCTTCGAGTAAAATAGGTTTTGATACCTCAATCGTATCGGTCAACACTCCCATCGATAATTGCTGTAATAATTGAATAAACCATAAAGACTCTGATAGAGAGTTTGTCTTAGTATGCACACCTGATTGATACTCCGCGAATAATTGGTCATGCTCATCGAATATCGCCGCATAAATAATGTTCTGTTTTACAGATAAAGCGTTCAAGTTCTCAAGCGCAGTCCTTGGATCGTTAAAAGTGAGTGATCCCGTACTTCGAGAGCCTATCACCTCCGCCAATGTGGATAATTCAGCGATGATTGCATCACGTTTAGTAATCGCTTCATTAATCAAAATCACTATAGCCATCAACAACATAGCGACACTGGCAGTGATCGTCATCATTGCCATGAGTTTGGTTTTAATGGGTAGATTACGCAATCTCAGCATTATCAGTTCCTACCAGGATCAATGTCTTTGACCGTCCTGGCAAGCTCTACCAGCTTCGAGCTGATCGACAGTCCGGCTCGATGGATTGCATCAGGGTTGATTTCAAAGTGAATCTGATCGCCTGCTTTAATTAAGGTGATCATTCCGCCATTTCCAGAAAACCCCTCAATATCACTTACAGTGAGAATCGGTTGGTAACGGAGTGTGGTGAGAATATTTTGCAGCCTTAGATTCTCGGACTGGCTGACGAACATGATATGGCAATTGGGTAATGCGTCATCTGACAATAATCCGCTTTCAAACAATTCAACATGCAGCGTTTTACCTTTGACTTGTTTGCCTTCAATTGCATCAAGTGCGGATAGATCAAAAGGATTCTTACCGAAAATGCAAAACCCCAACGATCTGTTATTATCGCTTAATTTTGACTTTGGCCATCGTGTAAACTTCCCAAACTTAAAGCTATAAATGGCCTTCATGGTCGCTTCATCAATCACCGCATCTGTTGCTAAAACTGGCATTGTTATTAATGTCAGGAAGCACCAAAGTACAATGCAAGCCAAGAATTTTTCTAACCTGGTCATGACCAATCTACATTGACTTTTTACGGATTAAAATGCCCACTTTCCCTGAACATAAAATCTGCGCTCGATCTGTTCCGGAAAAGTTGAAAGTTCACTTAAATATTCAATATGTTGTGGATCATTAAGATTACGACCAACAAAAGCCAGTTCGATGTCTTTATGGGGTCGCCACGCTAATCGAACATCCACGGCAACATAGCTATCAACCGATGGAAGTTGAGCCGCGTTAATGACTTCGATATCCGGTATTGAATCGACGTAGCGCAACCATAGATCAAAATCCACAGAAGAGCCTAGATTAAAAGAACTACGCAGAGATGCCTGGTTTATTGGATCCCGTTGATCACCGTTTGGGAACGGATTGGACAATGTAGTCGAGTCCTGAGATTGGTCGAACTTCATACGCAGATAACTGTAATTTGCTTGAAATCGCATCCAGTCAAGCGGGCGCCAATCGACTGTTAATTCTACCCCCCAGGTTTTTGCTTTTTCACCATTGATGATTCGGAGTGGCAACTTACCTACTTCGGTGGGTTCGGTTTGTTCCGTGAAGATCAAATCATCATAATCGTTATAGAAAGCAACCAAATCAAAGGAAAACAAATCAGAGGACCAAAAACGATACCCCAGTTCGTAGCTCAACACGATTTCTGAATCAAAATTGGAATTTCCTTGGAGTACGACAAAAGATTGTTGCTCAGGAATCGCACCGAAACGTATTTCAGTGTTTCTCTCTGCAATCGACGGGATGCGTGTTGCTCGCGAAAACGAAGCCCAAAGGCGCTGATGATCGGTCACTTTCCAGAGTGTCCCAACGGTCGGCTGATACTCAAATCCGCTGAATGTGTGATATTCAAATTTGCTGCCTAACGTGAGCTCCAGCCGTTGGTTAAAAAAACTCAGTTTATCTTGTAAAAAAGCGCTAATCAGATGCAATTGTTTAGTGTCTGGTGAAAAGCTGATAATTTCGGCATCTCCAAAATGATTGGAGCTGAAACGATATTCCAGACCCCAGTTGAATTCGTTATTCCGGCTCAGTGCAATGTCATGTTGAAAATCGATATCAATTAAATAATGCCTCTCGTTTTCAATTCGATCCTCTCTGCGGAAGTAATCAAAATAGATCTGCGTCGATATACGGGACGCCAAAGATTGGGTATATTCCCAGCGCGCAAGCAAATGACCACCCTGGGTATCCGCAGAATCCAGTACCTGGACTCCTCCAGTCAGCGATGTAATCGAAGGGAGAATAAGATTTTGATCAATACTGCCATCGTAAACATCAGCTTGAACCATAAACGAATGATTGCTGAGTGGAGTCCAGTCCATGCGAAAACCACCTCGAGACATGTGCCAATCGTCTTCAGCATCCTCGCCATTTGCATCTTCAAACCCGTTCTGCCGAAAGAATTTTGTGTAGATTCGTGCGTATCCTTCGTCGTCAAACTGCCAACCGTAACGTGCGCCTGCACCACTTCGGTCACCACCGACCAGAGATACCAAGCCACCTTTGGTATCCACCGAATTCCTGGTAATAATATTGATAATACCGTTGACCGCATTGGCACCCCAAACACTGGCACCTGGTCCGCGAATCACTTCAATGCGTTCAATATCTTCTAATATTAGATCCTGGTTCTCCCAAAAAACCCCGGATGAGCTCGGAATATACAAGGTTCGACCATCCATCAACACCAATAAATTATTGGCGAATCGCCCATTGAAACCTCTTACAGTAATTGCCCACTTGCTGGCATCAATTCTGGCAACATGTATCCCAGGAACTAAACGCAAGGCTTCTGGAATAGAGTTAACTCCAGAGCGGCGAATATCATCTTGATTAATGACAAAAACAGCGGCCGCTGTATCCGACAAGTTTTGCTCAGATCGAGACGCCGTGACAACTTTACGGTTCATCAGTTCTTCAATATTGAGATCCGTTAAATCAGCCTCGGCTGCAACCTGAGCGCTGAAGCTTGCCAACAATAAAATGAAAATCAAGCTTGTGAACTCAAGATTCCGTTTTTTAAAATATCGCAAAACACAACTTTTGTATTGTCTGGATCTCTGCATGATTTCTCCAGTCTGGAGATCAATATCGTTTCATCTTAGCATTCATAAGTTTAAGTATAAAGATACGGATCCAACGACAGCTAGAGCCCACAGTAATAGGAATCAATACTCGAAATTCTAGCTATAGTCCATACTCCTAAATTTGAAAACCACCTTAATTATCCCTAACCATCTTATCCATAATTTCCGTTTTCAAAACTTGATTACCAAACTTATTCATATTCCTTCATATTCCCTCATCGTAAACTCATTATTCGTGCCAGCAGACTCATAGTTAGCAAAGTAAACTCTATCTGACTTCAAGAAAAATGTATTTTCTTGAATCGTTCTTATTTATTCACTGACTATAAGGAGTCAATAAAATGAAAACTTTAAATAAATCTCTAACACCAAGTAACCTGAGAATTCGGATCAAGCCTTCTGTATTGGGTGCAATTTCAATCGCTCTATTCAGTTTAGCCGGACAGGTTTCAGCAAATGATCGCGATCTTCGAGCAACAACTATTCCTGCAAGTGCATGTGAGCTATCTAATAGTGTGCAAGCAGACAAAGTATTTTTATCACAAGGCAGTTGGGTGTTTCGTACCGGTGAAACAGGTGGAGTAATTTTCAACTGTCCACTCCCTTTAAATGCGTATACCGTTTCTGATAATTCAAATGACAACGATATGACGCACTTTCGTGTGTATTATCGTGATCCTGATGCTACTGGCACTGTCTCTACACTCACTGCACGATTGAAACGGAAAAGCACGAATGGTGCATTATTCTTCGGACCTCAGTGGAACTCAAATAATGTCAATATTGCTGTTCACACAGCAGCGAGTCATCCCACTGTGCATAGTTTAGCAATCTCAGGTCAATACATGATACAGGTCACAATGGGTAGAACAGATGCAAATCAGCGACCGATGTTTACAGGAATTGACTTTGGTTCTACTTTTATCTTTCCAACAGATATCCTTTTGAATCCTTAAACAATATTTACAATTTATATAGCTTTGATTGAATATGATCACATGGTTATCAATGCCATGTGATCATATTAACAAGGCTATTCTATTTATAACTTATTCTATGGAGTAAATCATGCGCATTTTAACTAATATAGATAACAGACGAAAGTATATTTTATATCTTTATTTATTGATTGCTTTTTTTATACTCATAGGCGTAACTTCTTATTTGAAAAGTGATGGATCCGATACTCCAAATGTAGTTGGCAAAGAAACTGGCAATCGACCAATGAGCGCATATCAACAAACCGAACTCAATACACTCACATCATCACTTAAGAATTTAGTTGCTCGTCTCGACAAAATTGAAAAGCAACAACAACGACTTATTCATGAAACAAAAATGACACACTCAGAAACACAAACCCAGAGTGCTGGTTATTTAAAAAAACCAGAATTCGTTGGAGTTTCATCTTCTCAAGAATGGATGCAAAATCAAGACGCAATTGAGCAGGATTCTATTGATATCATTGATTCAACTTTACAGCAAGAACAACCCAATGATGATTGGAAAATGCAAATGGATGTACAAATAAACACCATGCTGAGTGGGCTAAAAAACTCCGACACAGTAATTGATGAGATTGATTGTCGAACTACCACTTGTCGAATTGAATTAGCTCATCCACAAGGTATTGGACAAGCGGCTTTTCTCGATTCGATATCAACATCCGAGGCATTTAGTGGTGAGTTCTATGCGCAATCGACTATCAATAATCTTGGTGAAGAAGTAACAGTGGTTTATCTCAGCAAACCGGAAAATATTATGTTTGTGGATGAATAGCCAGTCTATCGAATATTTGATTGATGAGAGATACCTAAAAGATCAATGGGCCGGTTTTGTGAGCAAATTCACGGAAGAGTTTCGCTTGGCATTTCCCGATAATGAAATTGCGCACAATAGTGATTTCTGGGGACACGATACTTAATTATTTCCATCATCTTCGTTTATTAAATATTGTGTCCCCATCATTCCTTTGTGGCAAACAGATTTATCCAAAATATGTCGCTAGCAACTGCGAACCAACCCCCTGAAATAACCGATAGGGAAATTTTATTTCAACTACCAAAAGGATAACGACCCATGAAACATTTATTACTAAACCCATTACTGGCAATATTTTTGTTATTTGTCATCGACAACACTGCGTTCGCAGCAAGCATTGGCCTAGTCTATGATTACCAGCAGCCACCACGTTCTATGTGCGACCACTACGAAGATTTTGACAACGGATTCCTGTGTGCATTACGACCATCAAGACTAGACGCCGCTACCCGAGATATCTTTGATACTGACACTCAAATAAACCGGAGAAGCGGCTTTGGCTATCATGCCATTATGTTTCCAGATAAAGGCGTCAAGATTAGAGGTGTATACATACATTTTGGTGGATCCTTCGGCCGTCCCTTCAATCCGGTAAACAATACGTTCCAATCAGGAACATTTCTAAGAGAAGCCTGGGATTCTGGCTTTATCGTTATACAACTCGCCTACAATAATCGGTATGCTGTTAATAGTGATGATGAATGCGGGGGTGACTTGCTGATAGACAATTGTGCAGGAAAGATTCGAAGAGAAAAAATCCTGGGTGGAAATTCGAGCCCTATCGCCGATACACCCGTGGCAGACAGTATAGAGCACCGTTTAACCCGGCTTGTGGAATACCTAGAAAACCGGGGCATTGAACTACCCATTAATGCAATTAGCAATGGCCAAATAAATTGGCCAGGAATGTTTCTGGGCGGCCATTCACAAGGTGCAGGGCAGGCTCTCTATATTGGAAAGTACTTTGGTGCAAGACATGTCTGTATGTTAGCCGGTATTCATGATGTACACGATAACGTGCAGGCATCTTCGCCCGAACTGATTGCCGATTGGTTTCTGGATACCAGCTCAACGATCCCCCGTCGCAAACTTCGCGCAATTTTGGCCGAAGACGACCCGTTTTACAATCAATTTGTCAGCGCCTATGGTGTTTTGTCGCTGGTAGAGAACTGGCATTGGAAATCATTCTTTGCAGAGCAGTACTTTGATGAGGATCACAATGAGATTAATACTGGTCACGGTGCGGCAATAAAAGACCCAAGCTTTCGTGAATTACGGCTTAGAGCTTGTTTTACCCGACAATATTTATGGAAAGATAACTTTTAGTCCTGCTAAATTGGGCATTGCTAATTTAATATAGCAGGAACGTGCACGAAATAACTTGGTCAACTGACGTAGGATTTTTGTCTGTCTTCAAGGCGCAGCGAAGGGCGCATAGCGAGCTATACAACCGTAGCTGCAACACGGAAGACGGATAAAAAGACAAGTCAGTTGACCAAGTTATTTCGTGCATGTTCCTAAGGTGCCATTTCTTTTGTGCATTCATAACAATATAGACAACTCAAGCATGCGTACACTTTTGTGTGTAGCATTTTGATTTTCGTCTCATGCGCGCAAGAAAATGCCTGAACTGACTATTGTAACCCTCGACTGTGTATGTTTCATCCTTAGGATTGTATATGATCTTCCACTGAGATAACGTGTTCATACGGTTGCCAATAATCGGTTGCTACTTTTCCGTCTAACTGATCTTCAATTTCATCCCGAATCAAAAGAGTGTGCGGCCGAGCAAGGTCAATAATTCAGGAAAAGGTGTCTTGCAATCATGCAATTCCAGAAGCAAATAATGGATTGCAAGACCTAGTACCATTCTTGAGATAACGTGTTGTTTCAATGATGTCATCATCAAGTGTAATGGTTATGCGCATAATAATCGTCCTCGAATTTTCTTCATTGTAGCTGCTATGATGCAATAATGGTGCGTTAATGCAGTGACTGGTGCACTAACAGTATAGATATCATTGTAGGACTAATGATTTAATAAAGCGGAATACTAGTCCGCATTTCTCTCCAGTCTGATGTGCCTTCGCTCGCTATTTGAATCCACAAGCAATTTTATTCTGTCGGATATAGACACTGTTATTCCACTCCTTCATTAAATTCCATGTGAATCCAACTAGCTAAGCGATCATCTCATCCACTGGTGAGAAATAAGGACTAGCTCATGCGTGCAATCTCAAGATAAAGTAGCAGGGATAGATTATTAATGGATAGCATAATATTGTGGATACTATGAATATAAACACTGATATTTTTCTCTATGATACCAATCGTTTGCACGCGATTGCTTCAGAGGCAATCGTAAAGCAGGGACTTGCGTATTTTTCTGATCATCGTGTGTTTTCTCTGGATATGGCGGGTGAGAATCTGATAGCACAGGTGGAAGATGCTGAAGATGATGAGCCGTATCAACTAGAGTTAACCCACAATCAAAGTGAACAGTTAATTGTCAATTGCGATTGTTCTGATGAAACAGACGTGTGCAGGCATGCAGTCGCCGTTTTATATGCTTATGCAGATCAATTTGGTTTTGTTGACGATGAGAAACACTTAGGTAACGCAGTTGATGAGGCTATACAGGAACGTGTTAAAAAAGGTCGTAACGAAGTACGCGTGAAATTGATCAACGGCAATCTTGGTTTTGGTACCTGGCAAGCATCATCCATTGTTTCATCTACACATTGGCAGCAATCGTATCAAGTACAAATTCGTTCGCTAAATCAACGCATGAATTATTGCACATGCCCTGATTTAGCCAGTAATCGTTTGGGAACCTGCAAGCATATTGAAGCAGTGTTACATTATGCCAAGAAGCAAACTGAATACAAACAACTGAAGCAGGCTGGCTGCCCAGTATCTTTCGTTTATCTGGCGTGGGAGTCAGCAACCAGGCCTGTTTTGCGCTTACATCAACAAGCAGATATTGAAACAGATCTAGCAGACTTACTCTCCGTTTTTTTCAATCAGGATGGGATTTTTAGTGGACGCATACCAGACGATTTTTATCGTCTTTCTGAACAGATTTATGGACGTGATGATATTCAGTTAGGCGATGATGCTGTCTATTACGTTCGTCAATGTGCTGAAGATGCCGCACAATCCGTGCGCGCACACGCTATTGAGCAGGAGATACTACGCTACAACGGCGTCTTGCCGGGTATAAAGGCTACATTATTTCCCTATCAAAGCGAAGGTGTTGCTTTTTTGGCTTCACGTGGCAGAGGATTGTTGGCAGATGATATGGGCCTGGGTAAAACCTTGCAGGCCATTAGCGCCGCATCCTGGCTGGCTAAGCATGAAGGTGTTCAACGTGTATTAGTGTTGTGTCCGGCTTCGCTCAAATATCAGTGGGCGCGCGAGATTCAAAAATTCACCGCGCATTCAGTACAAATTATTCAAGGCAAGGCCGAAAGTCGTACAGTGCAATACCGTGCCGATGCTTTGTTCTTTATTATCAATTATGAGCTGGTGTTGCGTGATCTGTCTGTCATCACAGAAACATTAAAGCCCGATTTAGTGATACTCGACGAGGCACAGCGCATTAAAAACTGGCGCACAAAACTAGCGTCTACGGTTAAATTGATCTCATCGCGATACGTGTTTGTATTGAGCGGGACTCCCCTGGAAAATCGCCTGGAAGATTTATACAGTTTACTGCAAGTGGTTGATGCTCGGGTACTCGGGCCTTTGTGGCGCTGTCTGCTGGATTTCCATATCACCGATGAACGTGGAAAAGTGATCGGTTATCGAAATTTGTCGGAACTGAGAAGACGTATTGCACCCGTCATGTTAAGGCGTAATCGCTCCCTGGTCAGTGATCAACTACCGGATAGAACAGAAGTTCGTCTGGATATTCTGATGAACGATAAACAGTATGAATTACACGATTCTGCATTAGCTTCGGCAGGTCGTTTAGCCGCCATTGCCAAGCGGCGACCGCTAACACCCAGCGAACAAAACCAGTTGATGGCAGCATTACAACAAGCGCGCATGGCATGTAACGCAGCTGGCTTGGTGGATAAAGAAACCCAGGGATCGCCAAAACTTGATGAATTGGCGCGCTTGCTGGAAGACTTGTGCCTGAATAGTAACCGCAAAGCCGTCGTATTTTCACAATGGGCGTTAATGACTGAAATGGTCGAATCGCTGGTGCGTTCGATGGGCTTAGGTTGTGTGCGTTTGTACGGTGGTATTCCCACACACAAACGTGGCGATTTAATAGACAAATTTCAGAATGACGATGCTGTACAGGTGTTTATTTCCACAGATGCCGGTGGTACTGGTTTGAATCTACAATCCGCAACAGTATTGATTAATCTGGATATGCCATGGAATCCTGCAGTACTAGATCAGCGCATTGCCCGTATTCATCGTTTGGGTCAACAACAAAAAGTCCAGATATTCCTACTATTGGCTGAAGACTCATACGAACAGCGGGTCGCAAGCCTGGTGAAAAACAAGCGCGACTTGTTTGATAATGTCGTCAGCCCTGATGCTTCTGAAGATGTGGTTGGTGTTTCCAAAAAAATGTTGGAGACTTTGGTCGAAGAACTGGTGCCGGAGTTCGAACCGACTCAACAAATAGATGACACTGACTTGGTTGTAGAAACTGAACAGGTGAATCAGAGTGTCAGCACCAAACAGCCAGAGACAGTGATTGGTGAGGACGAAAAGCAGCTTAGGCAATTAATTGAGCAAATTCAACACCTGTTCAATCTGCGTATTGAACGCATCTTAGGCACTGGTGGCGGTTTATTAGTCGTTGTAGATGAAATACATAATAGCGATGAACAAACTGCACAGGATTTGTCTCAAGCAGATATACCAGTTGCTGTGATTGATGCACAAACCTTGCGGAGTTTACAACGACTTGGTGGAAATTCACCATTAGCAGAAACACAGACATTGTTTGAGCCCTCCAAATCGACTCAACAAACACAAAGTCCATTATTGAAAACAGCGCAGGAAAAACTGAAATCAGCTGAAGTTTTGCTGCAACAGCAATGTACAGCTGGTGTCATGGATTTATTGGCCTCTGCGTTATTATTGCAAGTAGCCGGACTTAACCATCAAAATCAAGCGCCAGCAGCTGATACAGCAGCAGTCTGGTTGTATAATGAAGTTATTCCAGATCAAATAATATCAGAGCAACAGGCAGCTACGCTACTGCGAATTATTTCGTTAAGCCAGTGTTCCGAAGTACCAGAACCCTTGATTGAGCAATCGCTGAACGATGTACGTTTGATGTTTGCGACTTTAACTGTCTGATCTGTTTACCAGACTGCAGGAAGGGTCTCAAGTCTTGCAATCACACACATCAAACAACGCAAATGTATGATTACAAGACCTGGGTAACCTGGCAATGTTTGCCAGCTGAGAGAGAGCCGCGTCAGCGGGAAGCTCTCCCGTGTAAGGTTTAGTGTAGCCACATTAGGATGTTTTCCGTCTTGATCCAGATGGGTGACTGGTGCGGATCGTTTTCCGACACCAATGAATCGACATAACGGGTGCGATGACTGTCAAGACGATGGGATTTAGTATGAAAGCATGCTGTGTAAAAATTGTGAGGTCAATTAAGACAATCGATTGAGGTGGAGCGAAGGAAAACAATCTCTTCACCTCAGTTGTCTTGGCAACAATGCGAATACACGGGCAGAATAGAGTAATCACTATTGACACCGGCCAGCTAATGGGTGACACCTTTTTTATTCCCGGCTTTATGCGGGCAGCTGGATGGAACAACGATCACGCAAGCTTAATCCATGCATCTCAAAATGATCTGGCGCAATGGGAAACCCAAAATATACCCGATACCATGCGAAAGAAACGCCATGATTTTTTCATATAAATCATATCCAAATAATGGGGAAAAATAACTCAGAATAGACCGAGGATTTCGACAGCTTAGCACGGTTCTCTAAGTTGTAATAGACTGAATGTCAAATGTAAGGCTTGGCATTTTTTCGTGTTCTAATTACTGCTAATTGATATGGCTTTCTTCCACTCTATCCCCATTATATTAAATATAACCCCATGTTTTTAAAACATTTTATTGTTTCAACCGTTAGTAAAAACTATGCACTTTAGTGCAAGACTTTTAGTATACTCTCATTCATGAGGTCTTATAGTAAGTCATCCCATACGATACATGACTTAAAGGTTCATTTAATATGGA
>JAZGEP010000364.1:0-3043 GCA_036478815.1 Methylococcales bacterium | reverse complement strand
TCTTTTTGTCCGTCTTCCGCGTTGTAGAAACAGTTGCGTAGCTTGCTATGCGCCTATTTCTACGCCTTGAAGACGAACAAAAATCCTGCGTCAAACTTTCGTATATTATTAAATCCTCGCTCCTTAGTCAGAAACAACAATCCTGCACCATAATTGTTCAAGTTATTCCGTGCACGTTCCTTAGTTCCAATAAAAATTCAGTGGTTAGACATGACTGGTATTGATCGTTTGCTCCGCGTAGGAGTTGTATTGACTTTAGCTGTGGGGCAAACAGCATGTTCCTTCTCTGAAAGCTCCAAAAGCTTTTCCACAAGCTCGGGGAGCATTTCCGATTCAGTCAGCTCTATCGCGAGCAGTCCTTCTGACTCATCGAAAGAGAGTACGCGTTATCAGAATGAAGTGATGGATTATACTGTTGCTTATGTAAAATCATCTAATGTGGATATGGTTTCATTTCAAAAAGGCTTAGCCGGCATTGCTGCGCGTCAGGGTGTGATCAATTGGGAGCAGGATCCAGAAACTTATGTTGGGATCGGACGTGGTTTAAAGAAAGTTCAACTTAGTGAAATTGCCTATGAAACCTACAAGAAAAATTTTGCTGATGGTGATTATGAAAAAATGCAGGATATTCAGAAAGGATATGATATGGAGTAGTTGTTATGCTCTCCATATATTATATAAATACCTGTTTTTCAGTAGGTTATGTCACATCTTGGCTCAAGAAACTGAGGGTTTTGGATTCAGAGAAGCATAGCAAGATTGTTTAGATTGAGTTGACTCACCAACAGTATGCTATTTGATTTTGTGTTTTCTTAAGTCCCAGCTATCAGCTGTTCACAAAATGCGCGGTGCTTACTCTATTTCTCTAATAATCCGCTATATGAATTATGAGCCTTAACATTCAGGCACTGGTCGTGTTAACACTACTCATATCCCCGATGTTGTCTTCGGCTTCCAAATCAGTCAATTACATTTATATCGATGCCAGCGAAGGCAATGCGAGTGGTGGCCACGTCGCCATGCATTTTAACGATGATGTCTACCATTATCAATATGTAGAGCCAGGATTAATCAAGCTGGAAAAACAGGCTGTAAACGATTTTGAGTTTACTTATCGTTTTCTGGAAAACCGTAGCTTGTTTCTCAGTCAATTAGCGGTGTCGGATCAAAGCTATGCATTGTTGCGTGACCATTTTGATTTTCTTTATCAAATACAGCAACAACACTATGCGGTATCAACTGAACTGGACAGAGAGCAATTGCTATTACAGTTTTTTTCTGGACAGCCAGTCACAAATCCTCAGTTACTACAATTGCCAGCCGCCGGATTATTTTATGGCGAACAGGATTTTAGTGAGGGTACAAAAATCTCAGCCGCAGCAAACATTGATGCTGACAGACGCATACATCAAGAAGTTTTGACTCGATTGCATAAGAAAATTGAGAACCAATACGGCAAAGACGTCATTGAACAACGTTTACAGGATGTTGTTAAACGTATTGAACAGATGCAGCCGACAGTTTGGACAAAACAATCAATTCAGCTTCAGGCAGATCGTTTTCCGGCAATCACCTACACATTTGCTAATCGCTATTTAGATTCGATGACCGCGTGGATGGCGTTAAAAGTCATTCAGGATCAGCGCCCTCTACGAATGGACGCTTTTCGCAGCTCAGATGCAGCTGACTTTGTGTTGACGCCTGCTCAACAAAACGCACTACAGCGCTTCAGTGTTAGCTTGCAAGATAATATTTTGCATTTATTACAATCGTCTCGCCCGGATTGGGGTTATGCATTGTTGATTAATATGGCGCGCTTGCTGGTTGTCGAGCAGTCTATTCAACAGCAACGTTTGGTTCTACTAGATAGCTTCGATATTGACAGTGTTACAGATGATATTCATCAGCCACGTTATCAGGATGAATTACACATTCTCTATCATGACACTTTAAAAAATCTGCGTCAGGTGCAACAACAACTGGTTGCCCAGAAACAGAGGCAAGAGGTGGTATACAGTCAACTGGAATGGCTAGGCAATCGCTTTCTTGAGCTGGATAAAGCGATACATGATCAAGTTGCGGTTCGTTGGAATGGAGTCAAGAGGGTCCCAGGCAAACCGTTGGTGTTGCCCAGGCTGCTAATACCTCAATTAACCGAATTGCAACTACAAAGGAGTTTAAAAAACATGCAACAGGTTGCGAAGCGCTACCAGAGAGAATTAGCTGGACTCTATCGCTATCACCTGCTGCAACGAAATTGTGTCACTGAACTGTTTGCGACAATTAACGAGGCTGTTGTAGGTGGATTGTCGAGCGAAATTGTTGAACAATTAGATCATCAAACAGTACAACAATCAATTGCACAACTGGGTGGGTATGTTTCTATGCAGTCACTCAATTTTATCCCGTTTATTTCAAATCATGCCGTACACAATCAGTATCAGATTACCGAGCAGCGATTGTTACCTTCTTATCGATTGCAGCAACTGGAACGGTTATACGCTGAGGAAAATGATTTGAATGTGTTTTTTCGGGAAAGTAATGCCGTGAGTTCGACACTTTATAAGGCTAATCCGTCTGATTCCTTTTTTGTTTTTTTTACCGATCAAAACGTGTTGCTGAGACCTCTGTATGGTGCAGTCAATAGCTTGGCTGGACTTGGCCAAAGTGTGCTGGGGTTGTTTAGTTGGCCATTCGATTCAGGGCAGCGTTTACAATCTGGGGCTAGCGGATTGATCATGAGTTTGCCGGAATTGGTATTTTTCAATATGCGCAAAGGCAGTTTCAAGTATGTGCCTTACAGCAAACTGTTGACTGCGAATGAAACAATTGTTCGTAAACCACCGCAATCCGTCAGATTAAAGGCACTCTGACACATCATTATATGTAAAGCGATTGATACCATCTGCAAAACCTCTTAACAATAATCTGCTATCTCAGGATGATTTTCAATCAGTGTATGACGGAAGTTACTAACGGCATTTTCATTGGTGCGGTTGTCACGTGGTAAGGTGACTTCGACTTCGGCGATTACCTGGGTCGG
>JAZGEP010000363.1:0-4027 GCA_036478815.1 Methylococcales bacterium | reverse complement strand
TATTGCGCAGGATTGTTGTTTGTCTTCAAGGCGCAACGTAGGGAGCATAGCGGGCTATGTAACCGAAGTTGCAACGCAGAAGACAGACAACAAGACAAGTAATACTGGTGGGTTATTGATTGCGCGTAGCCTTAGGTTAAGGTAACTATCAATCGACAACCTACCCCATATTGCGCAAGATTTTATTCATCTTTTGACGCAACTCGGGGTACATACAAACTATGCATCAAATTGCAACGCAAAAGACAGTCAAATGACAAGCAGTGGGGTGATTGATTAATTACGAGTTGTCAAAATAAAGACAACCAACCATTTGCCTTATGCAGATACAACAGAAATGTTGGACTCGTATCATTCAGAGGCATTGAATCTACCTGTAATGAATCTAATTTAGACTGAATTGACTGAAATTGAAAAGAATGCACGTATAAAAGATAATATGAAAAAAAACCTATTCTAAAAATAATTAGAATCCGATTTAAATACGCGATGTGATGATTATCAGAATTCTGGATACGCTTGATTCTCAAGAATAATGACTAACATCACACTCTCCTGGGAGTTATGAGATGATCAGCGAAAATATACTACAAAGAACAGATAAGATTCACAAAAGCAACATTACAATTACGGTCGCTTTATTTAGCCTTTGGGTGAGCGTAATATTCCTCGTTAGCGGGTATTTCTCATCTGCCCTGGCTGAGCCAGATAATGGTTTTATACGAAAGATCAGGGCCTTAGATCTAAGGCTCTTGGACATCTCCAATCCTGCCGGCTTGGCATATTCACCTGGAGATAAACAATTATTTATTGTAGAGGATACACAAACATCAGTCCGAGCAGCTCAAAATAAAACACTAGTCAAGGCGATTTCTCTAACAGAAGAAAAACTATCCTCCAGAGAATTACCAATTGCAGCGTCTAGTCCTGGCAATATAACTTTTGATCAAGAGTCTAGAACCTTGTTGGTCTCTGAACCGGGTAAAAATCGACTGGTTCAGGTAAAAACAGAACCAAGCGGTAAATTAGCCGCACCATCTTCCAGTGTTGACGTAAACAGAACAGCTGTACCAAAAAATATCCGTGGGATGACTAGCGATCCACTGACTGGCAGAATTTTTTTTCTAGATTCTGGTAATAATGAGATCGTATCCACTAACTCAGATGGTACTTTAGTGACACGCATTGACCTCCAGGAAATTGGTCAGACCAACTTAAAAGCTATCGCTTTTAACCCTGTCAACAAACATTTCTATGTGCTGAATCCTGTAACTCAAAAACTCTTTGAAGTATCCGAAGAAGGCATAGTTGAAAACGTAATTGACGTTTCCGAATTTAATCTTAAAAACCCACAAAGCATGGTTTTCGCACCCAGTGGTGACCAAACAGACGACCCATCAATCATGCATCTGTACATTGCGGATAGTGGTGATCAAAGTTCATCATTACCTGTACAAAGAGCTGGGACATCGTTCTTGACGCAAAATATTCAGGCTACCGACAATTCTGGGCAGATTATAGAACTTTCATTTACACCTGCAGCGAACGCCTTAGCGAGCAGTTGTGTTGCAACACTTGTGCAAGAAACACTACTTTCTCAGTTAATCCCGCCGAGCCCTGATTCTTCAGGCATCACTTATGAGGCAACCAATGGGCTGTTGGTTATCTCTGATGGCGAAGTCGAAGAATTACCGGCCTTGTTTACCGGTGAGAATATTTTTGAGACGGATTTATCTGGAAACCTTGTTTCCACCGCTACAACCATCCCTTTTAATTCCACCCCATCTGGAAGATTTAATTCTGAACCAACCGGTGTAACCATTGATCCTGTTACTGGTCACTTTTTCTTTTCGGATGATGATAGCCAACGCGTTGATGTAGTTATGCGTAGCTCAACTCCCCCCTTCGATTACGATCTGATTCGCAGATTTTTAACATCGGATTTTGGCAGTACAGATCCTGAAGGAATTACTTTCGCTGATCTCGGCGCAGGACAACAAGCGTTGTTTATCGCAGACGGCCTGGGTCGTGAAATCTACAGGCTTGATCCTGGGGTTAATGGTGTCTTCGATGGCATTCCACCCTCAGGCGATGATTCTGTGTCAAATTTTGATACTACAAGTCAGGGTTTACTTGATCCCGAAGGTATCGTATACAACGACAATGGATTTCTCTATATCACTGGGAATGATAATACTGTAATCACTGAATTTAAACTCTCTGGATCCGTGGTAAGAACTTGTGATATATCAGCCGCAGCCGGGATTAAGCCCGCAGGTCTTACCATGGCACCGGGCAGTCAAAACGCTGGTGTCATGAATTTATATATTGTCGATCGTGGTGTTGATAATACTGCAGATCCCGGTGAAAATGATGGCAGACTATTCGAAATGTCTATCCCTGCACTCATCAATCTTGCTCCCACCGCAAATGCCGGATCGGATCAGACAATAATTTTACCAGCGACTGCAAACCTGGGCGGCTCTCATAGCGACGATGGATTGCCAGATCCTCCGTTCCTGATTACCAGCACTTGGAGCCAACAGAGTGGGCCGGCGACTGTGACTATCGTAAATCCAAATGCAGAGGATACAGAAGTAAATTTTCCAGTAGAAGGAACTTATGTTTTTCGCCTGACCGCGGATGATTCACAATTGAGTGCTTTCGATGACGTAACCGTAACCGTGCTTCCAGCGGGAACTCAAACATCGACAATATCACTCCCTATTTCGTTAGGGAGTGATGACGCTGAAGAGCAAGTTGCAGGAAACGTTATTCTTGGGAGCGTAGACCTCGATTTGGTTCGCTCTGGGGGCAATCAAATAGTTGGCCTGCGTTTCAATGGGATCACTATTCCACAAAATACAATCATTGTTGATGCCTATATCCAATTTACCGCGCAAGGGATACATTCAGAAACAACTTCTTTAATCTTGGAAGGACAAGCAACGGACAATGCTGCAACTTTTGTTAACAACATCAACGCTAATGTATCAACCAGACCAAGAACAACAGCCAGTGTCTCGTGGCTTCCCACGCCATGGACAACAGTTGGTGAAGCGGGTTTAGAGCAGAGAACATCTGATCTCACTTCCGTTGTTCAAGAAATTGTCAATCGAAGTGGCTGGGTCAGTAATAATTCCCTGGCATTGATCATCACTGGTAGTGGCAAGCGTGATGCAGATGCATTTGAGGCTAATCCATTAGCCGCTCCTGTGCTTCATGTTGAGTTTGTCGACGCGTCTGCCAATCAGCCGCCCACAGCATCAATTTCAGCACCCGCTAATGGGGCGAATTTTACAGTCGGAGATAACATTAGCTTTACTGGAGCTGGTACGGATCCAGAAGATGGTGACGTAACAGCGAGCCTGACTTGGGATTCGAATCTTGACGGAGCCATTGGCACGGGTGGTTCCTTTTCAACAACATTGTCGGAAGGGACTCACACGATTACCGCAACAGCCACCGATAGTGGCAGCATGACAGGTTTGGATACAATCACGGTCACTATTTCGGCCGCGGGAAACACACCACCCACAGCGCTAATTTCAGCGCCAGCTGATGGGGCAAGTTTTACAGTCGGAGATAACACTACCTTTACTGGAACCGGTACGGATCCAGAAGATGGTGACGTAACAGCAAGCCTGACTTGGGATTCGAATCTTGACGGTACGATTGGCACAGGTGGTACCTTTTCAACAACATTGTCAGAAGGCGCACACACGATTACCGCAACTGCGACAGACAGTGGCAGTTTGACTGGTTTGGATTCAATCACGATCTCTGTGCTTCCTCCTGGAGGCGGGACAACAACAATTGCGATCCCGATTAATTCAGGCAACGATGATGCCGAAGAAAAACCCGCAGGAAACGTTATTATTGGCAGTATCGACCTCGATTTGGTCGCTTCTGGAGGCAATCAAACGATCGGCATGCGCTTTAATAATGTCACCATTCCACAAGGAACCACGATTGTTAACGCCTATATTCAGTTTACGGCGTCAGGCACACAATCAGCGGCCACTTC
>JAZGEP010000362.1:0-2192 GCA_036478815.1 Methylococcales bacterium | reverse complement strand
TTTTACTGTTTTTACTGCCCATGCCTTTATTGCCTGCGGCGATTATTGCTCTGGCACAAGGTCGCGTGTTTAGCACGGCGATGACGTTATTGGGCTTTGGCTTGATGATTTTGGCAGCGATATTAACCCGTAAAGGTATTTTACTAGACGAGGAATCTAAACGCCGTAAGCTCCAGCGTAGACGTGGTAAAATGCACTACCGCAAGTTATCGGCCCTTATTCTTGCAATAGCGACAGCATTGGTCTCGTGGTTCTCTACCAGTAACGGTTTGATTGTAAGCGTGGTCTACGGTTTACTGGCTCTAGTGGCGTATTATTTGTATTACGGTTTGGATGAAACACGCAGCGCCCCGGATTTTTCTGCAATCGGTGTTACTGCTGAAGAAGTGATTACAGCAATAGAAGAAGCAGAAGCAAAACTGGCAGAAATAGAGATTGCGCGCACTAACATTTCAGATGTTAGCCTAAAACGCAGACTGAAAACCATTATCAGTGAAACTCATAAAATCCTGGAAATCATTGAGGATGACCCGAAAGATTTACGTCGAGCCCGTAAATTCCTTAAAGTTTATCTGGAGGGAATGCGCCGCGTGACAACAGGGTATGCCGCGATGCGCAAGGATAATCCACAGCCCGAACTGCAACAAAATTTCAAAAACGTTTTAACCACAATTGAAAAAATCGTGACTGAACAACAAACAAAACTGTTAGAGAATGATGTTATGGAACTTGATGTACAAATAGAAGTCCTTGAATTACAGCTAAAAAAAGAGGGCGTTTTATAGCGGCTACCCAAGAAATGGCAAATCATACCAAACATCGCTAGCTTAAGGAGATATCTACATGTCAGAACAAGAGAACACAACAACCGTGACTACAAAGCCTGTAGATATCACTTTACCAGGGACTGAATTATTACCTGTTGAACCGAAGGAAATTCTTTCCTACCAGCAGGTAGATTCAACAGATAAACAAAAAATTGAAGCGCTGATTGAGGAAATTGATTTATCAAATAGTAATTCAATTCTGTTTTTTGGCAGCAAGGCTCAAGAACAATTAACCGTTGTTTCAGACAATATGCTGGAAGGAGTGCGCAATAAAGATCTGGGCAGTGCAGGGCTGGCATTGAATAATATGGTTACCACACTGAAAGGTTTTGATTTGAGTCAGCTCAAAGAAAAACAGGGGTTTTTTGCTCGTTTACTGGGTCGCGCCAAACCAATTGTCCTGTTCATTAATCAATACGAAGAATCACGTTTACAGATTGACAAGATCACCGACGAGATGGAAGAGCACAAAACTCAGTTGCTCACCGACATCACTTCACTGGATAGATTGTATACAACCAGTCTTGAGTATTTGCATTCACTGGATTTATACATCGCAGCCGGTGAAGAACGTATTTCCAGACTCGATGCCACAGAAATACCTGAATTGGAAAGCAAAGCTAAAGCCAGCGACGATGTACTGATCTCCCAGCAATTGCGTGACATGCGTGTGCAACGTGATGAACTTGAACGTCGTTTGCATGATTTAAGACTCACTCGACAAGTCGCTATGCAAGGCTTGCCGAGTATTCGTCTGGTTCAGGAAAACGACAAAGGTCTGGTTAATAAAATCAGTTCTACATTGGTCAATACCGTACCATTGTGGCGACAACAGCTGGCACAGGCGGTCACCATTTATCGCTCCCAACAAGCGGCTGAAACCGTTAAAGCGGCTTCTGATTTAACCAACGAATTACTTGAGAAAAATGCCGAGAACCTGAAAACCGCCAATGCCGAAATACGTCAACAACTAGAACGCGGTATCTTTGATATCGAATCAGTAGAAAAAGCGCATCGCTCACTCATCGATACCATTGAGGAAACACTGCAAATTACTGAGGATGGAAAAAAAGCCCGCGCGCAAGCAGAAGTTAAACTAGTCAACATGGAATCAGAATTACGTACCACACTGGCTGCATCAAAAGCACGTGCAGATTCAGGCACAGCATCCGTATTCGACAATCTTGAAAAGCAGGAGGGCTAAAACATGGGACTAATGGATTGGCTGTTCGGGGAATTTGTTGATGTTATTGAATGGATTGATGATACCGATAACACCATGGTGTACCGCTTCGAACGCTATGGTAATGAAATAAAATATGGCGCTAAACTGATTGTACGAGAGTCTCAGAATGCGGTGTTTGT
>JAZGEP010000361.1:0-5824 GCA_036478815.1 Methylococcales bacterium | reverse complement strand
TATTCTGCTTTAATCTATAAAAACCCCTGGCCTGTGGTTAATTTTCCTCTGCCAGCGTTTAACCAAATGGTGCTTAAATCGTTATTTATGGGCATCAATATTTTCAATGTGGAAGGCTTGCGTGGTGCTAGAAATCCTGAGTTGGGTCGGATGTCTGCTGATTATGCACAAGAGCGCCTGGATGCTGGAAGAGATATTCCAGAAAGTATCTGGTTGGCGGTTGATGTTTCCATCATGAGGGAAGCAGGCTTGACAGCATGGGAATCTGCTTTAGCATCAGATCCACAACAACCCAGGTGTCAACTGGCATTGTTAGGTTGCCAATGGCAATCGGCTTTGCCAGATAACCTCCAGCGTGCCGCTGAAGTACACGGCAGTTTCTATAATTAGGGACGTACATGAAATAACTTGAACATTCTGACTAGTCTTTTTGCTCCTGTGTCATCATTGTTCAAGTGATTCCTGCACGTTCCTTAGTATTAATAATGATTGAGATGTCAGTATGAATTATTTTGACCCACATATTCACATGGTTTCACGGACTACAGATGACTATGAAAACATGGCAAAAGCAGGCGTGATAGCCGTTCTGGAACCGGCTTTTTGGCAAGGACAGCCACGCACATCGATTGGTACTTTTATTGATTATTTTGACCTGTTGGTTGGTTGGGAACATTTCCGGGCATCTCAATTTGGTATTCGCCATTATTGTGTGATGGGCATGAATCCGAAAGAAGCGAACGATATTCCCCTGGCAGAAGCCGTGATGAAATTATTACCACGTTACTGTAGCAAGGAAAATGTGTTAGGTATTGGTGAAATTGGTTATGACGATATCACTCCCAATGAAGAACGTTTTTTCGCCGAACAGATGCAGCTGGCAAAGGAACTGGAACTACCCGTACTGATTCATACACCGCATCGTGACAAAGTCAGAGGTACAGAGCGGACGATTGCTTTAATGCGTGAAGTTGGAATCAATGAAGAACTGGTAATGATCGACCATCTCAACGAGCAGACATTACCATTGGTACTGGAAACTGGCGCATGGCGTGGTCATTCTGTCTATCCAAAAACAAAAATGTCCGAATCTCGAATGGTGGCTTTGTTACAGCAATATGGTACAGAAAAAATGGTAGTGAATAGTGCAGCTGATTGGGGTGTGAGCGATCCTTTAAAAGTCCCTAAAACAGGAGCTGCCATGCGCGAAGCAGGTTTCGAAGATGCAGTGATTAGCCAGGTACTTTTTGAAAACCCGATAGCATTCTATGCACAAAGCGGCAAGATTAGTCTTGAAGAAGTCACACGACCTATTATCGATCAAAGCCAACTCTGGGAGGAAAACTCAGCACTGCGAGGGCAAGCTCCTATTATAGAAGACTGACATGCCCTGGAAACCAAGTCAGATAGGATATTGTAGCAATGTTCACCCAGGTGACTCATCCAATCTGGTTGAAAATAATATCAAGCGTTTTACCAATCCATTAAGACAAGCGCGCGGACTTGCTTCCATGCAACATGGACTCTGGTTGAGTGAACAAGCTTGTAATGACTATGTTGCAGACAAGAATAAACTGGAAAGACTAAAACAGTGCCTTTGTGAACATAAGCTTTCAGTGGTCACTCTGAATGCTTTCCCAGTCGGTAACTTTCATGCCGAAAGGGTTAAACAGGCGGTTTATCGTCCTCATTGGGGTGATATACAGCGTCTGGAATATACCCACAAGGCCGCACAACTGCTTGCCGAATTACTACCACCTGAAGAAAACTTCGGCACGCTATCCACCTTACCTCTAGGGTATGCTCAGGAATGGACTGACAAGGATCATGCTCAGGCACGCAAGTATCTTTGTGAAATAGTCATCACCTTGGCGAAACTTGAGAACGATTCTGGCAAACATATTCAATTATGTCTTGAAATGGAACCTGGTTGTGTACTCCAGGAGACCTCACAACTGATCGATTTTTTTCAACAACAATTGCCTCCTGTAGCCAAGCTTTATGGGTTGAGTCCCAGCTTGTTACGCCGACATCTGGGCATTTGTTTCGATGTTTGCCATCAGGCCGTCATGTACGAAAATATTGATGATTCTTTACAAGCAATCGTTAATGCTGGAATCAATATTGGTAAAATCCAGATTTCCAGCGCTTTACGTGTGGGTATGCCAAATCAGCCGGAAGTAAAAAGCTGGTTGTCTGAATTTGCAGAATCGAGGTATTTGCATCAGGTCACTGGACTAACAAGCAATGGCGACAGAATTTTCTGTGATGACCTCGAGCTTGCATTGAAGAATCAACGTTTCAACACGCTTGAAGAGTGGCGAATACACTTTCACGTACCAGTGCATAAATCTACCCTGGATCATGCGTATGGAGCAACAACCTCTAATGAGATCAACACTGTGTTGATGTTTTTATCCAAGAACCCAGCTTGCCAGCCACATCTTGAACTTGAAACATACAGTTGGGGGGTGTTACCAAAACAGCATCGTCCCAATAACGATGTTGAACTGATAACAGGCTTGCAAGCAGAACTGGCATTTATCGAAGCTGCATTAAAACAGTGTCATTTACTTGAGGAAGTCAATTCATGAGTCAATCGACATCACCATCTTTAGTGGTAATAAATGTTGTTGGCTTGACACCCGCTTTATTAGGAGAACACACGCCAAATCTCAACAAACTGATCAGCGATGGCAATATGCAGCCAGTCGATAGCGTGTTTCCGGCTGTGACTACTAGCGCTCAAGCATCAATGGTAACCGGAAAATTGCCCAATGAGCATGGAATTGTTGGTAATGGCTGGTATTGGCGAGAACTTGCAGAGGTTAAATTCTGGTTACAACCTGATCAACTGGTTCAAACACCAAAAGTTTGGGAAAAGTTAAAACATGACAATCCTCAATTCGTCTGTTCACGATTATTCTGGTGGTACAACATGTACGGGGATGTTGATTTTTCAGTGACTCCACGGCCTCATTATCATGCTGATGGAAGTAAGGAAATTGGACTTTACTCATCGCCGCCTGATTTATTTCAACGACTTGAAGCAGAATTAGGGGCATTCCCGTTTTTTAATTTTTGGGGGCCAAAAACCAATATTAAATCGAGTCAATGGATTGCGGATGCGGCAGCGTTAGAATACAAATGGCACCACCCTGATCTGCAATTAGTCTATTTACCTCATCTGGATTATAACTTGCAACGTCTTGGCCCTGAAGATCCAGCGACCTGGAATGATGTCAAAGCCATCGATGCTGTCGTTGGTCAATTAGTTGATCAGGTAAGAGAGCTTGGTGCAGAAGTTTTAATCGTATCAGAATATGGAATTACTCAGGTTTCTCGACCTGTACATATCAATCGCTTACTGTGTGAGCATGGTTATCTACAATTGAGAAAATCAGCTTCATGGGAGTTGCTTGATTATGGTGCATCCAAAGCGTTTGCAGTGTCTGATCATCAGATTGCCCATATTTATATCAAAGATAGCGACGATATTCCCAATGTAACCAAACTGCTTGAATCTTGTGATGATATTGATCAAGTTCTGGGGTCAGATAGCAAGCAGACAATGGGAGTTAATCACCAGAGATCAGGTGAACTGATAGCAATCGCCAAACCAGGTGCATGGTTTACTTATTATTTTTGGTTGGATGAAACCAAGGCACCAGATTTTGCTCGAACAGTCGATATCCACCGCAAGCCAGGCTATGACCCGGTTGAATTATTTGTAGACCCTCAAATTAGATTTCCTAGCCTGAAAGTGGCGCAGCGCTTAGCACAAAAGAAGCTGGGCATGCGTATGTTAATGGATGTCATTCCACTGGATGCTTCCCTGGTCAAGGGGAGTCATGGTCGACTGGCTGATTCTGCGGAGGAAGGGCCTTTACTAATAGCTACTATTCCAGAGATGGTAACAAATGCATCTATTTTGACTGATGTCGAACATATCATCTACAAGTTTTTCATGTAACCTACATGTATATCAATAGTCAATAATTGGTGACAAATCATGCTTATTAGATTTCTATCCTATGTAATGATGGCGTTTTTTTTAGTGTCTGTTATTGTTCAATTTAATGACCCTGATTGGCCACTGTGGATACTCGCCTATGGTGCCATTCTAATAGTGACAGTTTTAATTACGTTTAATGTTGATATTAAGGTTCGCTGGGTTCTGATAACGCTACTTCTGTTTTATGCTTTTGGAGTGTTCCAATGGTCGGATAGCTTTGCAAATACCTCTCTCGATGCATTCATGGCAGTCGGAATGAAAAATGCCGTAGATGAAGGTGTCCGGGAGTTATGGGGACTGGTGATCTGTCTTATTTGGACTATAGTTTTAGTTATTCTCAATTGGCGTAAAAGTAGACCGCTGGATGGATAAGGAACGTGCATGAAATAACTTGAACATTCTGGCTTGTCTTTTTGCTCCTGACAAAATGATCTCAATCGTTGCGTAGAACAACCAATAATTCTATGGGTAAACAATAACAAATGAATCTCCACATCAGCCAGGATTTTACAGTTAAGTATGAATACCCGGTTATTTTTACAAATGGAGTGTTCAATCCTGAAAATAATTCGTTTCGAAATGTTGTGGAACACGCTGGAAAGCAACGACACCGAGTCCTTGTTATCGTTGATTCCGGCGTACTTGCCGTTCATCCAGAGCTGGAAGTTCAAGTACAAACCTATTTTTCAAAGCATAGCGACATCATGCTTCAAGCGGGAGGCCTTTTCGTTGTCCCTGGTGGAGAAATCGCCAAACAAGATTTTCAAATCATCAACCAAATCTATCAACTGATTATTGATCAAGCGATTTGTCGACATTCTTTTGTTCTGGTGATTGGCGGTGGCGCGGTCATTGACGCTGTTGGTTATGCAGTAACTACAGCGCATCGCGGTGTGCGTTTAATCCGCATGCCGACAACAGTTCTGGCACAAAACGATGCCGCTTTAGGCGTTAAAAATGCAATTAATCTCAATCAGCGCAAGAACTTTATTGGTACATTTAGTTCGCCCTGGGCAGTGATCAGCGATTATGATTTTTTAGAGACACTCGATGCTCGTGACAAACGTGCTGGAATGGCTGAAGCGATTAAAGTTGCGCTGATTAGAGATAGAAACTTTTTTGACTTTCTATATGAGCAACGCGAAGCACTTGCACGTTTTGAGAAAGAACCATTGCAAACACTGATTAATCAATGTGCAAAATTACACCTTGAGCATATAGCAACAGGCGGTGATCCTTTTGAACATGGTTCTGCGCGACCATTGGATTTCGGTCATTGGCTTGCGCATAAACTGGAAGAGCTTTCGCAAAACAAACTGCGTCACGGTGAAGCCGTCGCTATTGGCATTGCAGTCGACAGCCATTATTCATATCAATTGGGCTGGATTTCTATAGAGGAATTGAAGAAGATTCTGGAATTGCTCAATACGCTTGAATTCAACCTGAATACTGCGTCTCTGAAACAAGTGAAAACAGAAGTAGCACTCGATGAGTTTCGACAACATTTAGGCGGTCAGTTAACCATTACCCTGATTAAGGGTATCGGGCTGTCACAGGAAGTTGATTATATTGATAACGCTGTTATGCAGAAAAGCCTTCAAACTATCGCTGCTCTTTGAGTAAGGAACGTGCATGAAATAACTTGAACATTCTGGCTGGTCTTTTTGCTCCTGACGAAACCATCTCAATCGTTGCGTAGAACAACGATGCGCCTCTTGAGATGGTTTCGTCAGAAACAAAAACCCTACACTATCATTGTTCAAGTTATTCCATGCACGTTAAGCAGTGAGATATCACTGACAGTTCAAA
>JAZGEP010000360.1:0-9435 GCA_036478815.1 Methylococcales bacterium | reverse complement strand
GCACCAATGCAACCCTGGTTTTCAGTCGTTATAACGATTAAACGCAAACCTTAACTGAATGAGTACAGGCGTCGCAGATCACCAGCAAACTGTTCGACTTAACAAGTTACGCAAAAAGTTACGACGCTTGACTGGGCAAGCTATTGCCGATTTTGGAATGATTGAGAATGGTGACCGGGTAATGGTTTGTTTGTCCGGTGGCAAAGATTCTTACACGTTATTGGAAATACTGGACAATCTGCGTCACAACGCCCCAATCAGCTATGAATTGATCGCAGTTAACCTCGATCAAAAACAGCCCGGTTTTCCTGAAAACGTGTTGCCAGATTATCTTCAACAGCTTGGTATTCCCTTCGAAATTATCCAGGAAGACACTTACAGCATTGTTAAACGCGTCATTCCCGAAGGTAAAACCACATGTGGACTGTGTTCACGACTGCGACGTGGCATCCTCTACAATTACGCTGAAAAACATCAAATCAATAAAATCGCACTCGGTCATCACCGCGATGATATAATCGAAACCTTCTTCCTCAACATGTTCTTCGGCGGAAAAATCAAGTCCATGCCGCCCAAACTGCTCAGCGATAACCGAAAACACATGGTGATACGACCACTCGCCTATTGTCGTGAAAAAGACATCGCTGAATTCGCAGCCATCAAGCAATACCCGATTATTCCATGCAACCTGTGCGGCTCACAAACCAATCTTCAACGCCAGGCAATGAAATCCATGTTGCACCAATGGGATAAACAGTTTCCTGGTCGCCTGGAAACTATTTTCACCAGCATGCAAAATATCCAGCCATCGCAAATGGCGGATACCAGTTTGTTTGATTTCCTGGCCCTTGATGCCGAACAAGTTACCGCACAACAGTCCCAGGTAGATATGGTCATTTTGTAGTGCATCCGTTACAAACAAGTCAAAAAAATGGGGTCAGACACGACTTAATGTATGTTTCTTAATCGAAGCTGCCGCCTTATTAATCAGGAATAGTTCCGATGACGTGTCTTCCACACTACTTTGTCAAAGGCCGAAAAAAGGGATCAGATTATTTTCGTAGGACAAGCATGACAAAATAAATCCCCTTTTTTGATTAACGTGTGTTTGATCGCGTTTTGTTCCGGCATTGGTGACTGATGTTCGCTTCATTACAATGACAGTTTACTAAGGAGCGAGGATTTAATAACATCCGAATTTTGACTTGTCTTTTTGTCCTTCTTCCGCGTTGTAGAAACAGTTGCGTAGCTTGCTATGCGCCTATTTCTACGCCTTGAAGACGAACAAAAATCTTGCGTCAAACTTTCGTATATTATTAAATCCTCGCTCCTAAACAATCTCAAAGCTTGGCTTCCATAATGAAATACAAGAACTAGATATTGAGTTTATATAACAAACTGTCACCGTAATACTGCGATCATTTGGTCAGGTAAAAAAGACACGTCAGAATGTTCAAGTTATTCCATGCACATTCCTTAGGAGTGAGGATTTAATAACTTCCCGATTTTGACTTGCCAAACTTCGGTAACTTATTAAATCCTCACTCCTTAGTACCGATGATCGGCTGGCGTTACTTCGTAAGAGTATGCGAATGGTTCTCCATAGTGAGATCGATTGGCAGGAATTGCTGTTACGTGGACGCGAATTGGAGATTCAGGATAATAATTCAGTGTGGAGTAATACTCCTGACCGCGATAAACATAGCAAATCCGATAATAACGTACTCGTTTTTTTCGGCCTGAATGGCTGGCTCTGCAATCACCAATACCCCTATGTTCTAATTGGCTAGATTGATTTTTTTGCTGATAGCGTTGTTTCGGTGTCAGTCGTCGACGCAAGTTGTATGAACGTCCCTCCGCCTTTTCCAAGTGATCTCTAACTGCATCACTAACGCCCAATGGATTATGGTTGCGTGATTGATACCGCCGATCATCATAGCCGTCATAATCACACTCGTAGCGCGAAAAAGGCACTCGCACAATCTTTATCTCCGGCTCAACTCGTACAAGTCTTGCCCAGTCATACCAGCTTTGAACATGAATGTTTTGCCGATCTGGATAATGATGGCGATTTGTTGCTTCAGCGATTGACTGGCAACAGACTAATGCTAAGAATAGTAAGCTTGTGGAGAGTTTGTCACGTTGGATCATGAGGACTCCTGCAGAGTGATCCTGGGGAAATTGATAACAGTAAAACTTAATGCTCACAATATCAGCCACAAATGAATCACTGGTGAATGTTTAACAGGAACGTGCATGAAATAACTTGAACATTCTGGCTTGTCTTTTTGCTCCTGAAGAAACGATCTCAATCGTTGCGTAGAATAATCAGAAACAAAAATCCTGCGCCATCATTGTTCAAGTTATTTCATGCACGTTCCTAAAGCAGACTGTAACCTGTTCATTATTCAACTGAGTGTTTCAATCCTTTAATTTACGACTTAGGAGTGGGGATTTAATAAGTTACCGAAGTTTTGCGCAGCATTTTGATTTCACAGGAGCACTCATAAAATGGGCGCATAGCAGGCTACGCAACTATTTTATGAGTGTTCCTGTGGCATCAAAAGGTAAGTCAAAATCGGGAAGTCATTAAATTCCCACTCCTTATGGATAATTTTACACTGATAATCAATGCGTTATATTGCAACACGCATTCGTTAAAAAACGATTGGAGAAATGAGTTTTAGAAAATGTGTAGTAATGCCCGTCTAAACATATCAGGAGTGATGACTCATTGATGAATAATCGTCGACTTGGCTTTGCTATTGATCGTTACAATGTCTTCCAACACATCGACTGGAAGCTGTCAGATGCGATCAATCAGCAAACTGGTTTTTTTATTACTCAGGTGTGTTCCTGAAACGTGCGTTTCATTCCCATTTTTTAGTATTCGTAGGAGTTAGTATGACTGATTTTGGAATGATTTCTGTTGCGTTATTGTTATTCACGATATTGTTGATTTTTCGCGGCATTCAAACCGTCCCACAAGGTATGGAATACACAGTTGAACGTCTTGGGAAATATGTTAAAACCTTGTCTCCAGGTTTTCATATTATCAATCCGTTTTTAAGCAAAATTGGACGCAAGGTTAATAAAATGGAGCAGGTTCTGGATGTACCCTTCCAGGAAATTATTACCCGTGACAATGTCATGGTTCGTGTTGATGGAGTGATGTTATTCCAGATATTGAATGCTGCCAAGGCGGCTTATGTGGTGAATGATCTCAATCGTGCAACATTGAATCTGACAATGACCAATATTCGAACTGTCATGGGCTCTATGGATCTGGATGAACTGCTATCCAAACGTGATGATACCAATAGCAAATTACTCAGTGTTGTTAATGAGGCAACCAGTCCCTGGGGTGTTAAAATCAACCGTATCGAGATCAAGGATATTATACCGCCAGAAGATTTGGTGCAGTCGATGGCTCGTCAGATGAAAACTGAAAGAGATAAACATGCTGAAATTCAGGAAGCCGAAGGCATACGACAGGCGAATATTCTGAAAGCTGAAGGTGAAAAACAAGCCGCTATTCTAAAAGCGGAGGGAGACAAAGAAGCCGCTTTTCGAGATGCTGAAGCACGTGAAAGATGGGCTCAAGCAGAAGCAAAAGCTACAATAATGTTATCGCAAGCAATTTCCAGAGGTAATGTGAATGCGATTAACTATTTTATAGCACAACGATACACCGATGCCTTAAAGAGTATTGCCTCATCTGATAACAGCAAAGTAGTGATGATTCCACTGGAAGCTTCAAACCTGGTTGGTTCAATTGAGGGTATTCATGAATTAACCAAAACAATGAAAAAGGACGAGACGCTACAGGAATTTGCATGAAATAACTTCGACAACTGACTTGTCTTGTTGCCCGTCTTCTATATGTTACAGATATCAGCAACATCAGCCATTAGAACACCTCATCCTTGACTACGCGATATATACATTGTTTATAGTGCCCGTTATAAGTACCTGAGCATAATTAATTTAACAATTTTGCGCAGGATTTTTTTTCATCTTCAAAGCGCAGAAATAGGCGCATAGTCAGCTATGTAACTGTTGATGCAACGCCAAAGATGAGAAAAAAGACAAGTAAAATGTTAAAATAATTATGCTCAGGCACTTACCTCTTCACCCAAGAAAATTTAGCATTTTGTGTGCGTGATATTTTGTGAAGAGCAAGGTGGGCGAGAAATCTTAAACGAGGATTCAGTAAAATTCGGATCTTGACTGGTCTTGGCTCCACAACAACCCCAGAAAACAAATGGCGTAGCCGACATTGCCCTTGCTTTTCCACCACAGCGGTGAAACTAAAGTCTTGCATCATGCTTTCGAATATTAAATGCTCGCTCAGGTATGGGAATTAAATAACTTGTACAATCTGACTTGTCTTTTTGTTCGCCTTCTTCGTTGCAGCTTTAGCCCGCATTTCTCACCAGCCTGATGAGCCCTCGCTGACTCTTCAAAATCCACAAGCAATTTTATTCAGTCAGCAATACATACTGTTATTCCACTCCTTCATACAATTCCTTGCGAATCCAAATAGCGACGCGATCATCTCACCATCTGGTGAGAAATACGGGCTAGTTAAATAGCCTGCTATACGCTTGTTGCCATACCTTAATGGCAAACAAAAATATTGCGCCATAATGTCCAGGTTATTTAATTTACATTCCTAAGCAATTGCATCCTGCGAACAGCCTAAAGTTATGTTTTAATACCCTCCTGTTTTTCATTTATTACCTAATTCCTGCTAGGAGGCTGTCCGAGAATAGAAATCGTAACGAGAGAAAGCGGTTTTGAGTCCATTTTTTCGATTAAAGTAAGGCGAATACTTGCTGTATTGAACGAATTTAATCGGAAAAATGGGCCAAAATCCGCTTTTCCGCAGCAGGCTTTCTATTCTCGGACAACCTCCTAGTGATTGCATATATAGAACACAAGACATTGATTCACAGAGAAATTTACACTTAAACGTCATCCTTATCGTGATGACCAAAAGTTTAAATTTTCTCTGCGAATCAAAATCTTGTGCTCTATGTGTGCGAATACTTGCAGGATTTAGCATTATGTAGCAGGCGACTAACTTACAGGCCTGTTCTACATCATTTATCTACTAATTTGAAATTTGAGTGAGCTGAACCATGATACTTACCAGCAAAATAGCTCGTGAGGTGATTACGCTATGAGCCAAGATATGTCATCACTAAATGATCTTAATCCTGAAGAAACAACTGAATGGATTGAAGCACTGGATGCCGTATTACGCGAGGAAGGCGCTGAACGAGGACATTTTTTAATTGAGCAACTGGTGGCTCATGCACGCCAGTCAGGTGTTAACCTGCCTTACAAGGCAAATACAGCCTATCTCAACACCATCCCGCTCGATCAAGAACAAAAATCGCCTGGTGATGCTGAAATTGAACAACGATTACGCTCGTATATCCGTTGGAATGCGATGGCAATGGTACAAAACGCTAATACAAAAAACCCCGAACTGGGCGGTCATATCGCTACTTTCGCATCATCAGCAACCTTATACGATGTCGGGTTTAATCATTTTTTCCATGCTCCCGACGAAAACCATGGTGGCGACCTGATTTACTTTCAGGGACATGCTTCACCGGGAATCTATGCCCGTGCTTTTATGGAAGGTCGTCTCAGCGCTGAAAAACTACAACGTTTTCGGCGTGAAATCGGCGAAGAAGGATTATCCTCTTATCCACATCCCTGGTTAATGCCGGATTTTTGGCAGTTCCCAACTGTTTCCATGGGGCTTGGTCCAATCATGGCCATCTATCAGGCCAGATTTACTAAATATCTGCATAACCGCGACATTCAAAATACAGACAATCGCAAAATCTGGGCTTTTCTTGGTGATGGCGAAATGGATGAGCCGGAGTCTAAAGGCGCGTTAGGGATGGCCGGTCGTGAAAAGCTGGATAACCTTGTGTTTGTGGTTAACTGCAACTTGCAACGTCTGGATGGCCCAGTCCGTGGTGACGGCAAAATCATTCAGGAACTGGAAGGCGATTTTCGTGGAGCTGGCTGGAATGTCATTAAAGTCATCTGGGGTTCTTACTGGGATCCATTGCTGGCACGTGATACCAAGGGTTTGTTACGCAAGCGTATGGAAGAAGTTGTGGATGGCGACTACCAGAACTACAAAGCCAAAGATGGTGCTTATGTGCGCAAACATTTCTTTGGAAAATATCCTGAGCTGCTGGAAATGGTTGCCAATATGAGCGATGAGGACATCTGGCGTCTGAATCGTGGCGGACATGATCCACACAAAGTCTATGCTGCTTACCATCAAGCCATGCAGCACACAGGGCAACCAACTGTGATTCTCGCCAAAACTGTCAAAGGCTATGGAATGGGGCATGCTGGCGAAGGTCTGAACATTACCCATCAAAAGAAAAAGATGGATATTAAAGGTGTTCGTGCATTCCGTGATCGGTTTAATATCCCATTAACAGATGAACAATTAACAGACGAAGTTCCACTATACAAACCAGAACCAGATAGCCCTGAAATGCTTTATCTGCATGAGCGTCGCAAAGCCTTGGGTGGTTATTTGCCAGTTCGTAAACATGAAGCGGCGTTACTACAAGTGCCTGAGCTATCAATGTTCGACGCTATTCTCAAAGGTAGTGGAGAACATGAATTATCCACCACAATGGTGTTTATGCGTATTTTGAGTGCCATTTTACGCGATCAAAAGCTGGGTAAATATATTGTTCCGATTGTGCCGGATGAAGCGCGTACCTTTGGAATGGATGGTTTATTTCAACAATATGGCATTTATTCCTCAGTTGGACAGTTGTTTGAACCACAAGACGCTGGGCAAATGGCCTGGTATCGCGAAGATATCAAGGGTCAGGTATTAGAAGAAGGCATTAATGAAGCGGGTGCAATGTGTTCATGGATTGCTGCTGCGACAGCCTACACCAACCATAAAACACAAATGATTCCGTTTTACATTTACTACTCCATGTTTGGTTACCAGCGTATTGGTGATTTGATGTGGGCAGCGGGCGACATGCAAGCACGTGGTTTTCTGATGGGCGGTACAGCTGGACGCACAACACTTGCCGGCGAAGGATTGCAACATCAGGACGGTCATAGTCCTTTATTGCAATCAGTCATTCCAAACTGTATTTCCTACGATCCTGCCTATGGTTATGAATTGGCAGTGATTGTACATGATGGTTTGCGACGCATGTATCAGGAAGGTGAGGCTATCTTCTATTACATTACTGTGATGAATGAAGACTACGCTCAACCAGCACTACCCACCAATGTAGAAGCGGGCATTCTTAAGGGCATGTACCGAATAAAGAAAGGGCGTGGTAAAAGCCAGATTCAATTACTGGGCAGTGGCACGATTATGCGTGAAGTTATCGCAGCAGCGGATTTGTTGAAAAAAGATTTCGATATTCAGGCAGACATCTGGAGCGTCACCAGTTATAGCGAGCTACGCCGTGATGGGTTAACTGCTGAACGCTGGAATCGTTTACATCCAACCAGTAAACCAAAAATCAGTTATGTTGAAAAAAGTTTCTCAGCGACAGAAGGGCCTATTGTTGCAACATCGGATTACATGAAAATTGTTCCCGACCAGATTCGTCCCTTTATTGACAAACGCTTTACCGTACTGGGAACAGATGGCTATGGTCGCAGTGACACCCGTGCTGCTTTACGTGAGTTTTTTGAAGTGAATCGTTTCCATGTTGCGGTTGCCGCGCTTAAAACATTAGCGGATGAAGGGACAATTCCAGCGAAAACTGTCGAAAAGGCAATCAAACAATACGGGATTGATCCCGAAATAGCAGAGCCAACCACGGTATAAATAATGAGCACAGAACAAACAATTCAAATTCCTGATCTTGGTGATGTCGATACAGTTGATGTCGTAGAGATTCTAGTCGCACCAGATCAAAGTGTGGCGGAAGGTGCGCCGCTACTGACAATAGAAAATCAGAAAACAGCGATGGAGTTACCGGCTCCTTGCGCTGGCATCATTAAGCGCATTCTTGTATCAATTGGCGATAAAGTTGCAGCAGGAACTGATGTAGTGGTAATAGAAGCTGATGCAGCAGCAGCTTCATCTCAACCAACTGAGTCAACGCAAGCGAAACCAGAGCCAGCAACACAAACCCAACTTCCTACAGCCCAGCAAAATGATACTCCTAGTGCGACCGCTCCAAAAACTGAAAGCGCAAATGCTCAGCAACAACAGCAAACTGCCAAACCAGCGCCAGCACCTCCCCATACTGGAGCAAAAAATATTTCGGCATTTGCCAGCCCCGCAGTTCGCCGCTTTGCACGAGAATTAGGAGCAGATATCAGCCTGGTTCCTGGAACTGGAAACAAAGGCCGAATTCTGAAAACCGATGTGCAGGAATGGATTAAAAACAGCTTAAAAAGCGGAGGAGCAACATCACTACTCGCCAATAGCGTGATGCCTGACATTGATTTTTCTAAGTTCGGAGCCATTGAACACCAGCCACTCGGTCGTATCCAAAAGCTATCAGGCAAGCATTTACACCGCTGCTGGGTGACTATTCCGCACGTCACCCAACAAGACCAGGCAGATATTACCGAGCTGGAAGCCTTTCGCAAACGACTCAACGCAGAAAAACGGGACACTGACGCCAAAATAACCTTATTACCATTGGTGATGAAAGCAGTTGCAGCAAGCCTGAAAGCCTATCCGACGTTCAATGCATCATTAGCAGCCAATGGTGAACAGCTAATACTAAAACAATATATCAATATCGGTGTTGCCGTAGACACTCCAGAGGGCTTGGTTGTACCAGTAGTTCGTGATATCGACAAAAAGGGTATCCAACAGTTGGCCCAAGAGCTGGCTGAAGTTAGCCAGCGTGCCAGAGACCGTAAGCTAACGCCGACTGATATGGAAGGAGGATCGTTTACTATCTCCAGCCTCGGCGGAATTGGAGGTACAGCGTTTACGCCCATTGTTAACGCCCCGGAAGTTGCTATTCTTGGCATCTCCCGATCAAGTATGCAGCCTGTTTATAACAATGGTGAATTTATTCCCCGACTGATGCTGCCCTTATCGTTGTCCTATGACCATCGCGTTATCGATGGCGCGAACGGTGCACGCTTTATTGTCCATCTGGGGCGAGGTTTGGCAGATTTGAGAAGGGTTTTGGTTTAGGAGGCAGAGGCATCCGAGAATAGAAAGTCTATTGCAGAAATACTGAATTTGACCAGTTTTTTCTCCCATGCTCTGCGTCACTGCCATTAAGTCAAAACATAACCTCCATGTTTATCGTAACTTAAGGTGGTTTGACGAAACAAAGTTACCAACCTTGCTGGTCTTTTTGCTCCTGACCAACGCAATCTCAATCGTTACGTAGAATGACTATGCGCCTCTTGAGATAGTTCGGTCAGAAACAAAAATCC
>JAZGEP010000359.1:0-4581 GCA_036478815.1 Methylococcales bacterium | reverse complement strand
CCCATATCAATTAACATCTGACAACCGGACAATGAATTTCTTTTTCATATACACTCTCAATAAAATATTGACTATTGATGAGAAAGCATTTTAAGATTAGGCGGTATCAGATTGAAAGACTACTAGTTACGCTGAAATCTACACACAGGCAATTAATTCATAATGGCAAGTACCGATACCAGGCTGCACGAATTGATGAAACAGAACAGTTTTTTTGGTCTAATTCGGCCCTATGGCTACGCCGGAATGAATCATTCTGAACCGTGGATATTATCAATAATCGGTATGGTAATCATCGGATTGGTGAACGCCAATCAGTCATCCTCATCGCTATCTGTGGGCGAATTCCAGATCTCAGTTACTTATTTAGTGGTGTTTTCTCTACTATTAACCAGTCCTTTACAATTACTGTTTACCCATTTTATCGCTGATCAGCTCTCTCAAAACAAACAGTCTACTGTGTTACCAAATGTACTCGGGATGATGCTTCTTGTAATTACCTTAAGTGGAATAATAGGGGGACTTATCCTAATCTCGTTTTTTTCAGGGTCATTAATCTATCGCTTATTGATGCTGATAGGGTTTGTCATGCTTTCCGCAATCTGGATTCTGATTAGTCTCTTGTCAGGTCTCAAAACTTATCGGCGTATTTTGATAGCAATTATACCGGGGTATGGTATTACAGTGGTTGCCATGACTCAATTACAAACCGTGAGCCTGGAGGGTTTAATGGGCGGCTTTATAGTCGGTCACAGTCTATTATTGTTCACATTGTTAAATCTGGTATTACGATCCTATTCCAGCACTCAGTTGATCGCCTTCGATTTTCTCAAAAACAAGCAAATTATCCTAAACCTGGCACTGACAGGATTTCTCTATAATCTGGCAATATGGATAGATCAACTTATTTTCTGGTTTAACCCACAAACCAGTGCTTCCATCATTGAACCTTTGAGAGCATCTGAGGTATACGATTCGCCTATTTTCCTGGCATATCTATCAATCATACCGGGAATGGTAATTTTTCTTCTCCGCATTAAAACGGATTTTTCTGAAAAACACGCTCTGTTTTATCAATCCATCAATGACGGAGAACCATTGCACCAGATTAAGAAATTGTATAGGGAAATGAGCGATGTCGCGCACAGAGGAGTCCAGGATATTTGCAAAGTACAAGGCATAACAATACTGATATTACTGCTAATTGGCGACAAGTTACTGTCTTGGTTCGGAATTCCCTCGAACTATCAACTGCTATTCAGCATTGATCTGATTGCAGTTGGGGTTCAAGTAATTTTACTAGTCATTCTGTACCTATTATTTTATTTTAACGAGCGCTTGCTTGTCCTTTGTCTGCTATTCGTTGTGTTCAACAGTATGTTTACCTTGTTGACCCTTAAACTTGATCCATCATTCTATGGAAGTGGCTTCGCCGTAGCAGTGATACTGACAGCTCTAATTGGGTTTTTCCTGGTTCTTCAAAAGTTTGACAGAATGTCCAATGAAACTTTTATTCTAGATAAAACCCAGTAAAAATCAGCCGTAGAAAAGTACATCGTCCCATAAATAATAATTCTGCATCTTTATTTAGGAGTGAGGATTTAATAAGAAACCGAAGTTTGGCGCAGCATTTTGATTTCACAGAAACACTCATAAAATTGGCGTATAGCAGGCTACGCAACTATTTTATGAGTACTTCTATGGGATCAAAAGGCAAGTCAAAATCGGGAAGTTATTAAATCCTCACTCCTTAGGGCCGTTGCTGTCTGCCCAATATAACAAGCAACGTTTTGCACTTCCATATCTAAGGGTCAGGCAATTGCTCTATACACCAATGCTTGAAGAGCGCTGGTTTCCAAAGTTTCCGTTTTCTCACATCACAACTAACTTTGACCTTCGTTACCGCTTATTTTCATGGAATACTGACTTTGTTAACAATCGTGTCGACATACAATATCAATTAGGTTTAAACTAGGGATTCTTTAATCTAATCTCAAAGCTAGAGGATGCCCCATGACTGCTCTCATCCGCGCTTCCAGTTCCATACAACTTTGGTGTCTTCAGCATCCAAATTTTCTAACTAAATCGCTGTTGACTCTACTGTATTCAATCGATGTTATTATCTATAGCCTGCAAGGAGCACGCAGTTTTCTTACCAGACGTTCGGAGCTTTTTGGCCCTAATTACGCTGCGCTGGGTCGATTAATCGTAGGTGAATTCACTATGGCTGCGGAGCTCATTAAAAATCCTCAGCAACGCGGTGCTTTCTTGGGTCGAGCACGACTATTGCGACAACGCTTACCCCCCGACTTTCTTTTGTTCCTGTCCGATCAAGAGGCAGGTGGAACTGATCTTCACAAAACACTTCATGATTTCATCTGGAATAGCTTAATCATTCAGGCTCAAAATCGATCATCAAATCCGCAGCTTCAGCAATTGATAGACGAGTTGGTTCAATCAGCTCAAGCCCAAGGCAATCCTCCTGCTGCGAAAGCCATTACCCCGGATGTCCAGCGTATGGTTATTCGCTATATGATGCTGGCATTGCTAGAGGTTACTGTCAATGAAGCGCAAGTTGAAACCATCAGGAAACTCTTCTATACCGGTGGCCCGACATCCAGCTATATTGCTGCAGCATTAATTCCACTCGCACCTCCGGGCTTTTTGCTCCGGGGTTTACATCAAAATATTGATGAAATAACACAACTCATCCAGAATTCACCCGCTCTGAAAGACTATACTCCATCAGCTGCCAATCACAATTTAACCAAGCAGGAATGGAGTAGTTTATTATTGGCGGTGATCGGTATTGCTGCGCTAGGTGGTGGAGGTAACTTAGCGACATATATCTTGAGTGAAATACCCGCTGATTTCCCAATTGATACTTCAGATAAAGTAGCTGTGCAACGTGCTGTGCTCGAAACTGCTCGAAGACATGCCCCCGTTAACAATGTTAATGTCATTATTCCGAAACCTATGGAATTTCAGGTAGCAGGTAAAACATACTCCTTACCCAAAGGTAGTGTTGTGGCTGCGAGCATTGGTCTTGCCAGCCTGGATGCCAATCAGTTTCCTGATCCAGATACCTTCAAGCCGGATCGTGACAACCTGATGTCAGCGACGCTCAGCTTTAATTCAATTGGCTTCCATGCAACCAACGACACAGGTCGCCGCACGTGTCCAGGTCGGAACGTTGCGCTAACCATGTGTAGCGATTTGCTTGTTGCCTGGAGAAATGCGGTCAGTTAACAATTGGGTAATGGTTAAAATATAAGTATTTACAACGATGGTTCGTTAATCAGAATTTGACTTCTACAACAGAATAAAGAGGGACAATCACTTAGGAACGTGCATGAAATAACTTGAACAATTCACTTGTCTTTTTGCTCATCTTCGGTGTTGCGAAAACAGTTACATAGCTCACTATGCGCCTGTTTTCGCGCCTTGAATATGAACAAAAATCCTGCGTCAATTGCTCAAGTTATTTCATGCTCGTTCCTTAGGAACGCACATGAAATAACTTGAACATTCTGGCCGGTCTTTTTGCTCCTGACGAAACCATCTCGATCGTTGCGTAGACCAACTATGCGCTTCTTTAGATCGTTTCGTCAGCAACAACAATCCTGCGCCATCATGGTTCAAGTTCTTCCATGCACGTTCCTTAATAATTTTACTGACTACCAACAATATAACGATTCAACACACGTCTTGTGAATATTGGGGTTGGGGTAATTTGTTCAATTCTATGAGAAATACGGATTTTTAACGCAGTAATCGTGTAAACCAAGGGCAAGCCAAGATTTGAATTTTATTAATTCCTCATTCCTGTCGATCTCTGAAATCATTTTATGCACTGAAAACATCAGTAACAACCTCGGGAAGTATCTATGACTATTGTAAAATCACTGTTTGAATTTCTTTGTCGTTGGTTTAAACATTTATGCGCTGGTAATTCACTGGAAGCCAAACGCAAGCGCTATTTCTTCACTAAGGTCAGTACACTGCCTGATCTTAATGTACAAAATGGAACACCTAACATCCCGTTTGATGAATTCCCAGATATTGAATGGATTAAAAAACTGCTAGAAATAGCTGTGGGAAAAGTACTTGTAAACCACATGTCTAATCGCAAGAACCAAAGATTAAAGCGTACATATGATACGGAAACAAACAAACTAGATACCTTTGTCAATGAAAAACTACCAGACCCTGTTAAGGTTTATAATCAACTGACTGTTGTGTTGAAGCAATTGGTTGCTGAAAAATCTGAAGAACATACTTCAATGAACTGGTCAACCAAGCTTTCTGACTATAACAAAATGTTCCATGCCGATGGGATACCACTACCAGACATCCATACCAATTATCAACCCAAAGCCGGTAATGAAGGCTGGTTCGAGGACAGTTTTTTCGCAAACTTGCGCACAGCTGGCTTCAATCCAATGGTTATCCAAGGTGTTAGTGCTGTACCAAGTACTTTTACAGGAATGACAGATGTACAGTATCAGGCTGCTGTCGGAGCAGGATTTGGTACTGATACACTGTCAAATGCAGCCGCAGATGGGCGATTGTATTACTGTG
>JAZGEP010000358.1:0-6351 GCA_036478815.1 Methylococcales bacterium | reverse complement strand
CCAATCAGAAATACAAACAAACTGGCAAAAATATCCAGCGCTGTTCTAGCAAATGTATGCAGTTGCTCATTAAACATCGCAAACACCTTGTTTTCAGGAACCCAGGTTTTTAGAATGAATCACAGTCATTTTTTCAATCTGCATTTCATGCATCGTGTAAGGGATGCCACCAACCCCATGACCTGATTGTCGAAGTCCGGCAAAAGGCATCCAGTCGACCCGAAATGCAGTATGGTCGTTCACCATCACAGCTGCTGCATCGAGACGCTGACTGGTTCGTAATGCAAATTCGAGATCGCGCGTCCAGACTGAGGCTTGAAAAGAAAATGGCAAAGCATTCGCCTGGCGTATAGCATCACTAGCATTGCTGTAACGATAAACACAAATCACCGGCCCAAAGATTTCCTGTTGGCTCACCATGCTGCTTTCTGACGGGTCTAGTAAAACCGTCGCTGCATAGCAGCTTTGTCCTATTCGTTTTGCGCCACTCAAGCAGCTGGCACCTTCGTCAATAGCCGCTTGTACCCAAGTATCGATGCGTTCAATTTCTGCTGCTTTGATTAATGGCCCTATTTCGGTATTGGCTTCCAGTGGATCACCGATACGCATCGCTGTACCCGCTGCTGCGAGTTGATCGGCGACAGTATCGGCAATCGATTCATGAGCAAAAACCCTTTGCACCGAAACGCATACTTGCCCGGCGTGGTACAGCCCCCCTTTTGCCAACGCCGGTACAGCAGCATCAATATCTGCATCTGCGCCAATGATTACAGGCGCTACACCTCCATGTTCGAGCGCACAGCGTACACCAGGGGCTAGTTTATTGCGCAACATCCAGCCTACCTGGGCGCTGCCGATGAAACTGAAAAAACCCACGCGCGGGTCAGTCACCAGCTTTTCTGACACGGCACGATCCATTGTCACTAAAGCCTGGCACCAGCCTGGCGGCAAACCTGCTTCATGGAGCATTTTGACGAAGCGCATACAGGAACGCGGTGTATCTTGTGCTGGTTTAACAATTACCGGGCAACCAGTCGCCACGGCAGGAGCAACTTGGTGGACGATCAAATTTAGTGGATGATTGAATGCACTGACTGCGACTACAATACCAATCGGTTCATACGTGGTATAAGCCAGTCGGTGAGCGGATGCGGCATTCACACCCATAGGAATGATGCGACCAGTTTCGGTACGCAAAGTATCAATACAGATTTGTATGCCATCAATCGCTCGCGCCACTTCTACTCGTGAATCCAGCAGAGGTTTTCCACCTTCTGCTGCCGCTTCCTGAGCGAGTGATTCAGCCTGGTTTCGCATCATGCCCATCAAGCGTTGTAGAATCTCGATTCTTTCCGCGACTGGTAACCTGCGATCACGATCACGAAATAATTTATATGCAGTGTCAAGTGCCAAATCAACAGCGTCTGCGTCAGCCGAGTCTAATGTTGCCAGTAAGGTTTGATCATACGGTGCATGGAGTTCCAGCACACCGTCACTACTTGGAGCGCCTGAAATTAATAGCGTAAAATGTTCGACAGAATCACTCATACGAAATCACTCATCGTGTTACCAGCTCCCAAGGTTTCAGAATAAAAGTTTACTGCTAAAAAAACCTTTTGGCCAAAAGAAGTTTTTATCACAACGACTTCTATTCTCGCACAGCATACCTAATCATATTCGTTTTCCTGTAAATAGCGTAAAAACCAGTAATCCAGGCTAACATAACGACCGGCTCCGGAAAAAAATAACACTAACAGCATAATAATGTAGGTGGCGGCGAATTCAATGCCATTATTTAAAACAACAATGCTTCCATTTTCAGTTAACCAGCTGTAATTGCCATGTTCTTGCAAAATATCTTTAGCACGATCCAGGCGCTGGATAGCTCCCATTGTGCGCTCATTTGCAAAGAATCCTGACCCTTCAGCAATCGCTAACCAACCGTTTTGCCAATGCACAGTGATTGCTGCAACCAGCATAGTCATTAACAGAGGGAAGCACATCCAGCGAACAGCCAAGCCTAACAGCAATGAAATTGCACCGACCAACTCAACGCCTGTTACCAACAAAGCCAATAACCAGGGAAAGGGCAGTCCTAATCCCCATTCTGCATTACCAAACCAAGTAACGGTGTTTTCAAAAGAATGATACTTCTTACTACCTGCCATCCAGAAAATAGGCACCAAATACAAGCGCAATAGTAGCGGAGTAATAAAATAGAGTCGACGACTGGAATTGAGCAGTGTATGCGCTCTTTTAAGATAGGTAAACATCAGTTCTCCTCTTCTTATAGTCTTTACTTTTAGGACTTTTAGGACTTTTAGGACTTTTAGCGCTGGTAAAAAGATCTGCAAACTCACCATAACCTTTGGTTTGCAGTTCTATGGCGGGGATGAAACGCAACGCAGCAGAATTAATGCAATAGCGTAATCCGGTAGGCTTAGGGCCATCGGTAAACACATGACCCAGATGCGAGTCTCCATATTTACTGCGCACTTCAGTACGCGGAAAAAGCAATAGATAATCAGTGTTTTCGACAATATTTTCTGTTTTTATTGGCTTGCTGAAACTTGGCCAGCCGGTACCAGATTTATATTTGTCCAGCGAGGTAAACAAAGGTTCGCCGCTGACAATATCAACATAAATTCCATTTCGGGCTTCATTCCAATAAGCATTGTTAAATGCGCGTTCTGTGGCATCTTGCTGGGTCACCTGATATTGCAGCGCTGTCAACTGGCTGCGTAACTGAGTATCAGAAGGCTTGACATATTTTTGTGACAGTTTGACAGGTAGTTTTAAATCATTGCCCCAGGTTTTGGCTAAATACTGATCTCGTCCGGAACGAAACCGATAATAATTGTATTTAACTGGCGATGTCTGATAATAGTCTTGATGATAAGCTTCTGCTGCATAAAAATTCTCAAACGGTACTATTTCCGTGACTATTGTATTGTCATAGCGGCCTGATGCTTGCAGCTGTTGTCTGGATAATTCCGCTGCTTGCCGTTGCTGATCGTTTTGATAAAAAATCACCGATCGATATTGTTCACCACGATCAACGAATGATCCGCCTGCATCCGTTGGGTCAATCTGTCGCCAGAAAGCTTGTAACAATTCGCTGTAACGAATCACCTTCGGATCGAAATAAACCTGCACACTTTCTACATGCCCTGTTGTGCCGGCAGACACTTGTTGATAGCTGGGGTTTTTGATGTGGCCCCCGCTGTATCCAGACACCGCCTCGATGACTCCAGGGATCTTTTCAAAATCGGATTCTACACACCAGAAACAACCGCCAGCAAACGTTGCCAACGATGATTCAGATTGTTGGACAGACAGGCTGTCCTGCTTAGATTCTGTACAACCAGCTATTAACAGCAGACTGGTTAAAAATAACAGTAACAAACGTTTAATATTCATTTGATTATTCTCTCAGTTAGGAACGTGCATGGAATAACTTGAACAATGATGGCGCAGGATTTTTGTTTCTGACTAAACGATCTCAAGAAGCGCATAGTTGGTCTACGCAACGATTGAGATCGTTTCGTCAGGAGCAAAAAGACTAGCCAGAATGGTCAAGTTATTTCATGCACGTTCCTTAGTATAAGTAACGGATTCTATTAGCCCTGCCATAAGCCAGGATTTCAAATACGTAGCAGCTTGTAGTGGCGCGTTATCAGGTGTTTCACTTAATTCGCTCAAGCTCTGACATAGCTTGGAGAAATCATTGCTTTCTAAAAGTTTTAAGGCATACCATTCCTGATCATCCAAAATCCGATAATGTGGCGAGTAGTTTTGCCGCCATACTAGATAATGTGCTTGATGCGAAAGCTCGACTAAATGGGGTATTTCTTTATTGGTTTTTAGCGCTGGGTATAGATCGCCGACATTCCATCGCATTGTCAGCCATCTGATTGAAGTATGTAATTTGACCGTGAGACTTGGCCAGGCTTGTGGCGGAATATTAGCCATATCTTCAATTGCAGCGATCGGTGTATCGGCAACATCGAACACATCAGTTAACTGCCATTCAAAGGCCGCCAGCTCAGCCAGATAAGGTTGCTGACGGTAGTTGACCTGTGTGCTTAAAAAATCGGGTAACAACTGTCCGAAGTTGCGCAAACTGAAAGATACGGAGGGGGATTCACGAATGAATTCAGATGCCAAGGTGTTGAATGCGTCATCACCTAACAATTGCCTTAAAGCCGGATAATCTTGCATCAGGGTTTCCTGAAGACGTATCTGGTAGGCGTTGCTGTAAATTGCCAATGTCGGAGTTGCGCTTTCAGTGAGCCAGGGGTTGATAGCATCACAGTTATCGATTACGCTGCGACTGAAACAAGTCTGTAGCTCTAATAAACGATTCATGCTGCGTGGTTCCTTAATCGGGCATTGAGTTTGCGATCAATGCTTCTGGCTTGTTCAAGTTCGGCCAGGAGCTCATCAAAAGCCGGAAAGTTATCGTCGCTCAATCATGGTCGGTACAGAGCCAAAACGTTTGAGTGTTTGTTCGTATAATTCCCAGACCGACGCAGAAACGGGTTGATCGTGGGTGTCAATTAAATAATCGCCATTATCGGTGTAGCCTGCTAGGTGGATTTGTTTAACCCGATCTAGAGGGATTCCGTTGATGTAATCGGTGGTATCGAAACCGTGATTGAAAGCACTGACGTAAACATTATTTACATCCAGTAACAACAAACAATCGGATTGTTGGGCAATTCTGTGATAAATTCCCATTCCTGAATTTCTGATTCTCGATAAGTCACATAACTGGAGACGTTTTCCAGCAGAATCTGACAACCTAAATAGTCTTGCACCTGATTGATGCGTGCGACTACATAGTCGATAGTTGATTGGGTATACGGCAGCGGCATTAAATCATGTAAGTTCATACCATTCACGCCAGTCCAGCATAAATGATCTGATATCCATTGAGATTCCAGGCGCTGTTTGAGTTGCTTAAGCTGCTTAAGATAATCCACTTCCAATGCATCGCAACTACCGATTGATAACGACACTCCATGCATGACAATCGGGTAATCACGGCGAATTTGGTCTAAATATTGATGTGGATTGCCACCCGCGACCATAAAGTTCTCTGAAACAACTTCAAACCAGTCAACTGTGGGATTGGTTTCCAGAATCTGTTGATAATAGTCTGGCCTCAGTCCCAGACCGAATCCCAAGTGTTGCTGATCATATTGTGGTGTTAATGAATGCATCGTTGTCTCCAAATAGAAAAAGGTGACGACCTGAAAAATTAGCTCAGAGCCGTCACCATCGACTTTATTATTCGCCTACAGTACCGCCAATATCGGCACAGACTTCTTCAGTAACAACCACAAAGCCCTGTCCTTTACAGGAAGCTTGGCCTTTACAAGCATTACTTGCAGTTTTACAGTCATTATGACCTTTACAAACGTTGACACCGTAGCAATGCACTTCACTGTCTGCACCAGCAGTTGCAGTAATCGGCATTGCGATGGCAAATAACCCAGCAGCAGCAATCGCTAAAGAAGCTGAAGTTTTGTTGATTTCCATGATAAATTCCTCTTAATATAAAAAAGTAAATGAATCCATTTGATTCAAAATAAGTGATGGGCTAACTCAATAATTAGCGATCATCCGCATCGCGCGGAATTGATGCATCAATTGACGGTTGAACAAGCGTCAAATTGCCAGATACAACATAAGCCCGGGTACTCGGAGCAAAGCGTGGTGCTAACAACCCGTCATTCAGTTCACGGGTAACAGCAAAGCGATTAAATGCACTAGGTGGCAGATACAAACGAGTGTTTGGCAGACCATCCGACGTGCCATTGACATCAGCTTCTGCAAAAGAAACCACGCCATCGTTGTCGGTATCTATTCTGGCAACTTCCTGCGCATAAGAGCGAAGTAACCGTTCACCAATATCGGTAACCCCAGGCAGAAATGATTTCACCCGCAAAAACACATTAAACAAGACTTCATCAGTCAAACGGCTGGGAATAAAACGCAGCCGTGTTTCACGCTGACCCGAACCTTCTTCTGCTTCAGCACGGTCAGGATCTCGTGGGTTGTTAGGGTTGTCACCTAGATTTTGGGATAAGTTGGTAATCCCTTCGGGTCCTGATCCAGGTATGACTGATGCCACACTGTATTGCAAACCATCATCAAATGTTCCGGGAACACCACCGGTGAATGGTAACTCGTAATGCGGAAAAACCCAGTTAGTACCTGCATTAAATTCCCAATAAGCGTGGATATCGCTTTGTTGCAAACTATTAAATGCGCCGATACTCACTGGGAAAGGAACCGTATTGTTAACATTGTCTGGCCAAACGTCATTGACACTGGGAAACCTTG
>JAZGEP010000357.1:0-3170 GCA_036478815.1 Methylococcales bacterium | reverse complement strand
TCCTTCTCGACGATTCAGTGCCTTTTCCACGGCCTGGACTTTGAATGATTGACTGTATTTTACGCTCATCTTTTGTGACCTCTACTTAAATATTAGAGGCGACAACTATCCTGACACAGGGGGGAGACGAGGGAAATTTTTAGCAAAATCCAATTTGAGGGGTTTGCCAGGGTCACGAAAAGGCCCCCCAGGAAAAATTGTTGCAGGATTTTTGACTTTGACGGCAAGTGTTACACCAGGTTCCGTGTTGATTCCAAAAAAGAAACTTCCAGCACGACCAAAGAATACCAGTGTGTTGGCAGGGAAATGGTTTTTTGCAGCCAGGATAGCCGATGGAGCTAGATTTAAAATAAATGTTGTACCAGGGTAGGGTAAGAGTACATGCCCATATTTAAGTGGTATGCCATTCCAGTAGATGTCAACAGTGTCGCGGTCTGCGTATTTATAATCGTAAATTTGTAGTTGTATGGTTTTCCTCTTGAAAATGATATTGGCAACAGAATGTTGTGGTTTCAGGCTGGATCTGGCAGTTCCAGCCAAACCAACTGTTCCTGTAATTTGTTCAAGATCACCAGACTGGTTTTGTAGAACTGCTGTTGAGTCTGTGTTTGACAGACTGGAATCAATATCTTTTTCTGAAGGTTGCGGATTCAAACCACACTCTTCCTCGAAAGCAGGTGACATCCTGTTGATGACTCGCCATTGTTCAATACGATCATTTAGATCAGGGATGGTGAGCACCCATTCTGGAGCTTGATATTCCACCCAGGGAATCGATGACTGGTACCAAACACCTTCTGGTTCAGCTTCTGTATCTTTTTTAATATGTTCCTGAAGCGCGATATCAAAAAAGATGCCATTTTCCAGATCAGAAACAAAGTCTTCTGGTACGCGCTGACCGTTAATTCTAACACAGCCGTTCTCATCGGCGATCTGAGCCTGAGCCTGAAACGGCACAATAATTAAGAAAAGAAAAAAGAGACTATTTTCATGATAATAACTCCTTTTTTGTGAATCGTGTAATAAGGGCTAAAGCAAGAAATGCACCCTTGACAATTACACGATAATTGCGTGCTTTGTGATTGTCAAGAAAAATGTTGCAAACAATTGTTAAATATGGTAGCGGCTAATCATTTGAATAATTAGTCAGGTATGATTTGATCATCAGTGTTCCCATTGAAAAAAGAATTACGGTGACAGTTTACTAAATACAATTAATAGTGCGTATCCAGAAAGAAAAACAAGATCAAATATTTAGTTTATTTAGTAAACTGTCACCGCAATTGCAAGATTCTTCAATTCAGAGTTTGCAGCGCGCTAACATTGTGGATCGGGCTTGCAAGCAGATGATGGATAATGTGTGTTGTCCATTGACTGTGCTCGGATGTGACCAGCCGGGTTTGTTTGTCCAACTCGATGTGGAGAGTAGTGTAGGAACGACCATGAAATAACTTCAACAACTGACTTGTCTTTTTGTCCGTCTTCGACGTTGCAGAAACAGTTACATAGTTCACTAGAGTAAGTTTCTGCGTCTTGAAGACAAACAGCTCTTTTGCCAGAGAAATGGTCTGCGCCAGTTGGTGAAGTTATTTCTTGGTCGTTCCTTAGGGAATAAAAAAACCGGCATAAAGCCGGTTTTTTTTTGGAATGTATCAGATCAAATTAATGATTGAAATTTAATTTTTTCAACTTTCCAACACCAACGGTAGCTGCAGGTGAAATCTGATTTAAATGTGAAGTGGCTTTAGCATCATCACCTTTTTTGGCATATTTCAAGGCTTGTTTAGCGTGTGCCCAGGCAACTCTAAGCTTGCCGCCAGCTTTCTGTAATTTAGGCGCGTTGGCTTCACTATTAATCTCTTTGAGTGAATCCAGAGCAGCTTTCAAATGATCCAGCGCACCTTGTGCATCGTCACTATCGGCTGCTGCAATACCTTCTTCAGCATGAGCAATACCTTCTTCCAGATATTTTGGATTGGTTGCTGCGCTATCATATTCGCCAGCCAGTACGTTACCAGCTCCAAACAGTACCAATGACGCTACTAAAACAAGTGCGAGAAGTTTAGTTGTTAATTTCATTAAAATTTCCTCTTACCATTATTGTGATTAAAATTATTGTTCCTTCAAACCAGCCAACTGTTAACTATTCTTAACCGCTTGATTGATGTTTGAAAGTGACACGAACGATTGAGATTCTAGCATGAAATAGCGCAAAACATCTATTCGTTTGTGATGACTGAGGATATGCCTCAACAGCTGAATATGCCCTGAATTGTGAAATCTCCGTTCTAATGTGACAAAGTTGAATTTAGTCAACGATGCTGAAAAACTTCTTATGGACTAATGCGTTTGAGCAGTTCCGGACCTTGATAGATGAGTCCGCTATAGACTTGTATTAAATTGGCTCCAGATGCCAACATTGCAGCTGCACGTTCTTGTGTGGTTATGCCACCACAGCCGATAATAGCAATTTCATCGTTGAGTATTGTATTCAAGTGTCGGACAGTTTCCAGAGATTTTTCAAATAGTGGTGCGCCGCTTAAACCGCCTTGTTGATCAGAGTCTGGTAAGCCTTCAACACCTGTGCGGGTCACTGTGGTATTGGTGGCAATGATCGCATTCATGCCATATTTAACTGACAAGTCAGCAATCTGTTTGATCTGTTCAAGTGTACAATCAGGGGCAATTTTGATTGCGATGGGCACGGTTTTTTGATGCGATTGCTGGAGTTGAGTGCGTGTTTGCGCCAAACCTGACAACAGTGTTTTTAACTGCTCAGCCTCTTGTAACTGTCTCAATCCTGGTGTATTTGGTGAGGAAATATTGACAGTAATATAGTCTGCATGTGCATAGGCTTTACGTAAACCAATGTTGTAATCATTCAAAGCTGCAGCAACGGGTGTATCACGGTTTTTACCGATATTAATGCCTAAAATACCTTTGTATGCTGATTGTTCAATTTGTCGATTGGCATAGTCGATACCTTTATTATTAAAGCCCATGCGGTTAATGAGTGCTTCAGCCTGGGGAATACGGAATAACCTTGGCTGAGGATTTCCAGGTTGAGGTAATGGTGTCAGCGTACCTATTTCAACAAAGCCAAAGCCTAATGCGCCCAAACCATCAATACAATCAGCATTTTTATCAAGACCTGCTGCCAGACCGATAGG
>JAZGEP010000356.1:0-8373 GCA_036478815.1 Methylococcales bacterium | reverse complement strand
GGACATGACATTTATATTTTTTTGCTGACAATACCAAATCTGAAAGAATTCGTTGATAATCCGCTTCAGCAAAGAATATCGCTTGCCGATTATTGCCACGATGAATAATATGTAACGGTTGACCTGCAACAGCAAGCCTAGGTAATCGAGCTATTCAGACAGTTCTCTAACTGGTAAATTAATCGATAATATAACTTAGTAAGCACTATATATCAAGTATACTGACCCCTTGATACCTTGATATTTGACCATTCGATATTATGACCTATGTTTCTGTTTCTCGATACTCCCAACTAAACTTCTAACCCTGTCGCGTTTAATCGTATCCGAAAACAGGCTCCGCCAAGCGCTGTATTCTGTACGGTAATTTTTCCATGATGCGCGTCGATAATACGTTTTGCGATCGCCAAACCCAGGCCATATCCTCCGGTTGAGCGATTCCGACTGTCTTCCAGGCGGGTAAATGGCTCGAAGATCCTCTCACGGTCTTCAGCGGGTATACCAGAACCATCATCTTCGATCAGGATGTTAATTCCATCGTCGACAATCACTGTAATAAGCACTCGGTGTTCAGCGTGGCGACACGCATTACGCAATAAATTATGCAGTACACGGGCGATGTCTCGGGGACAACAGTGTATGGTTTGCTGATCTGGGCATTGCGCGGTGTTAAGTTGTAATAGTTTGTTATCTGCGTAGGCTTGCGCTTGATGTTGTAGCGTGTTTAACCAGGGAATCAGGATGATCGATTCCTGCTTACCCAATGGTGCATTGCGTTCAAACCGTGCAAAAGTTAGCAACTCGCCAACCAGTTCTTCCAGCTCGTCAATATCTTGATACAGGCTATTCATATAACGCTGATTTTTACCTGTGCTCGCGTTTTGTTCAAGCATTTCCAAACCAAAGCGCATGCGCGCAAGCGGTGTGCGTAATTCATGGGAAACTGCATTGGTTAAGTCGCGATGTCCACTGATTAATTGCTGAATGCGTCCTGCCATTGCATTGAATTGTTGCGACAAATCGTATAGTGCTGAGCGCCGTGGAAGCTGCAAGCGACCTTCCATACTCCCCTCGCCGAGCGTAGTAGTGAGCGAGGCTAATGCACGAATATCTCTCCACAATGGGTATACCCAGAAAAACAAGGCGATTGCCAGAATACTCATTGCCAGCAAACCAATCGATAGCAGAAACACAGCATTATTTATATGTGCTCGAATCGGGCCAGCGGTTAATACTTGATCAGTGCTGTCGAACAATTTGTGAAAGCGATAATCATTGGTTTCTTCGCCAAGGGAAATGATTTTTCCAGAACGTAACCATTCAATTTGTCTGGTATCCAGATTGAGTGATGACAATGATTGGAGTTGTATTGGAAAGTCAAATTGTTGGCTCAGCTGTTTCAATTTTCCAGGCCACTGTTCACTTGGAAAAGCATGCAAATGCTTTTCAAGCAGGTAATAACTACCTTGAGCATCTCTGTGTTCCTCTTCGCTAAAAGCAACATCGAAGCTAAAGGCAATCACTAAATTGCTGTCCAATGCCCTGCGATAATAAGTTTCAGCGCTGTCAATCTCCTTGTATAACAGACGATCCTGTTTTAATTTATCGCGATCGACTTGATTGAATATCGGGTCAGATAGTTTGAGCAGCTTGAGTGGGTAGGCAAACTGTAACACTAATTGATCAATTATCTGTGGCCAGGTGGAAACTGGTTGCTTGAGCAATTCTTGTTCAATGAGATAAAAAGTACCGCGTGTGGTCAAGTCGTTATATTCATATTGCTGTTCGACTAACAGATAATCAGGCAATTGCTTAATTGTAATAAAAATACCAGCAATCACTATTACCAACAGTAGAAACAGCGGAAAAAACAGCTTACTCATTCGTTCCAGGCATCCTCAATAAACAGATAGCCTTTGCCCCAGATGGTTTTAATCCGAAATGGTTGCTGGGTATTGTCACCGAGTTTCTGGCGCAAATGAGAAATCTGAATATCAACCCAGCGATCTTGTCCATCGTAATCAATACCGCGTAGTGTGGAAATAATGTGCTCGCGACTCAAAATCTCACCGGGGTGTGTTGCCAGTAGTCGGAGAAGTTCAAATTCATTTGTGGTGAGGGCGATGGACTGATGTTTGAGAGAGACATCACGGGTTGTCTGGTTAATCAATAGTTGTCCGAACTGGATGTTCTGAGAGCTGTTTAGCTCAGGCGGGATGGTGAGTGATTGTGGACGCATCCGGCGCAGTAAGGCATTCACCCGGGCTAATAGTACTCTAGGTTGAACGGGTTTAGTCACGTAATCATCTGCACCCAGTTCCAGACCGACAATCTGATCAATATCTTCATCCCGGGCTGTCAGCATCAAGATTGGATGATTAAACCAGGGGCGAATCTGGCGGCATACTTCCAGGCCATTTAGACCCGGCAACATAAGATCTAGAATCAATAAATCCGGCTTGATGTTTTTCACCGCCTCAACCGCTTTATCACCACGATGGATTACGCTTACCTGAAAATTTTGTTGCTGCAAATAGTCGCGTGTCAGTTCTGCCAGACGCAGATCATCCTCTATCAATAACAGGGTTGCTACCGGTTTGGTTGTGAGGGTGGTTTTCATGCGATTAATCCTGAGACATTTCTAAAAGTCACTGTATACCAGAATAGCACGCTCAATAGCTGCGCTTATGTCAGATTCTGTATGAAATTGTAGCGAATACAAATCGATACATTTCACTACAGCTTGCCTACAGAAAACACCTTGAGCTTAGATTAATCTGTTATTCAAGACAGATGTGTTGGTTGCCAGAGTAACGGACTGGCGTTTCATCAATACGGTGTCCAAATAGGGTCTGGAATTAATTAAGCGAAAGGGTTACTTTATGAAATTATTGCACTCAATGCCTTTGCTGGTCTTGCTGGTGAGCAGCCTGTCTGTGTCGGCACCGACATTTTCCAGCGAAACAGTGACTGATCTTCAAGCCTTGACGGGGTTCTGGAAATCTCAAGGACAAGGCTTGCTACTGGAAATAAATAACGATCAGTATCGTTTGTATGATCTCACCACCATTAGTTGCATACAAACAGATTATGGTGGCAGTAATGATTTCTTTTCCTCAGTGACTTCAGTGCGTTTGAGCTCAGATCAGCAACAACTGCTATTTATCGCATCGGGGAATGTGGTCGATACTCAACTTTCCCGCTTAGCCACGTTACCGAATCAATGTGCTAATGGCGGTATGCAGGCTAATCGTGATCCAGAGCTGAACTTTGAGGTGTTCTGGAATACTTTTTCTGAAAATTACCCTGCTTTTGCCAAGCGTGGTGTGGATTGGCAGCAGATTTACCAGCAGTATCGCCCGCAAGTAACAGCGCAAACTAGCGATGCAACATTGTTTTCCATAATGGGCGAGATGATTACTCCGCTGAATGATGGACATGTTCAGGTTACAAATGCTGGAGGGGAAAGCATCAGCTCATTCACGCAAGGTGTTTATCAACGCAATTTACAGCGTGAGTTTGAGCGACAACAACTGGTAGCAGATCGGCAACAATACGATGGTCAGGCGATCGCCGAACACTTCAACACTATACAAAATAACTATCTTCACGGGTCGATAAAAACCGGTGTTTTGGAACAGATGTTTTGGGGTAAAACCGAGGATAATTTTGGATATTTATATTTGGGAGAATTTGATTTTGCAGGTGAGAATAACGCTGATGCGAATTCAACACAAATGATCGCTGCACTGCGAGACAGTATGGCTGCGTTTATTACAGATGTAAAAAATGTCGAAGGCCTGATCATTGATCTACGTTTTAATCCGGGAGGAAATGATGCTCTTGCTTTTGAAGTGGCTGCTTTTTTCAACGACCAAAAACTGCCGGTATTTAGCGTTCAATCAGCAATGCCGGGGCAGCAGCTTAGTCCTGCCGTTAGTGCGAATCTGCCAGTTGCAGCAGGGCCGCGCTATAGTGGGCCGATTGCATTGCTCACCAGCAGTTTAACGGGATCGGCTGCGGAAGTCTTTACCCTGGCGCTCCGCGAATTGCCCCATGTAACACTGGTGGGTGGCAACACAAGCGGTGATTTATCCAACAGTCTTGATAAGCAATTACCCAATGGCTGGATGTTTAGTGTTGCACCGGATGTTTATCGTAGTCAGGATGGACGCGTTTTTGAAGCTGAAGGGATTCCACCCAATGCAGTCGTGCCGTTTTTTAGTCATACCGATCGCGTATTAGGCATTGATTCTGCCATAGACACTGCACAACAGCTCTTGACTCTGGATAAGACGATTCTGGCAACTATGAGCAGTGCTGATATTCCTGCCATGTCAGCCAGTCTGGTTGTTAACGGCGCGTCTATTTTCAGTAAAGGTTACGGTTTTGCAGATGTCGACCAACAGCGTCGGGCAACAGCCGATACAGCATTCGGACTGGGCAGTGTCAGCAAAACAGTGATTGGTGTCGCTATTATGCAACTGGTCGAGCAAGGCAGGTTGAGCCTGGATACACCAATTAACAGCATTCTACCGTTTACCATTGATAATCCAAAAATTGAGAACGAGGTGATTACAGTACGACACTTGGTCTCCCACACCTCAAGTCTCATTGATAACGATGATGTGTATGATGATTCGTATGTGTTGCAAGCTGAGGCAGTGCCAGCGTTGGGTGTGATGCTAAAAAATTATTATCTGCCTGATGGTGAATTCTACGACGCTGTGCTCAACTTTGCTGCGACCCAGCCAGGTGAAAATTTCCAGTACAGCAATGTTGCAGCAGCACTGGCAGCGTATGTTGTCGAAGTTGTTGCGGAGCAGTCATTTGATCAGTATGTGCAACAGCATATTTTTCATCCGCTACAGATGACCAACAGCCATTATTCTCTGGAGCAATTTCCAGCCAATGGGGTGGCAATTCCTTATGGGCAGGATAATGACGGGCAATTTTATCACTACCCGACTTACCCCGAAGGCTTGTTGCGCTCCAGTGCCAATGATCTGGCTGCTTATATGGTTGATTTGATAACAGATAGTCAATTATTAACTCAAGCAAGTATTGCCAGTTTGTGGACACCAGTATTAACACAAATACCGTCATTGAACGATGGGGTGTTTTGGGATGTGGATACACTCAATGGTGTGCGCACAGTCGGGCATGGGGGTTCGGATCCGGGTGTTGCATCCGAGTTGAGAATACTGCCTGATTTAGGGGTTGGTGCTGCGGCCGCCATTAACGCGGATCGTGAAGATGACAATGGCCAACCGATTGAAGCGAACCAGGTGCTAATCAATACCATCAATCGACTGTTGCAAATTGGTGGAGAATTGGCAATCAATCAACAAAGTGCCAGTAATGCAGGTGGATCCTGGTACGATCCGACAGTCGATGGACAGGGGCTTCACATCGAGATTCTGTCGGGCAATCAAGCTGTGGTGATCTGGTTTGGTTACGATGCCCAAGGCCAGCAGCTTTGGACAATTGGCTCAGGTCGTGTTGTTGGCAATCGGATCGACATCCCCACAGCCTATCAAACCACTGGTGGAGTGTTCGGTGCCAATTTTGATCCCGCAGCAGTGCAACGCAGTCCTTGGGGTGAAATGGTCTTCGAATTTGAGCAAGAAGATGGCGAGACCACTGCCACATTGGTTTATAACAGCAAGGAAACACCGCAACAGGGTGAAATATCACTGACACGGCTAACCCAACAGTATCTGCCGCACTCATCGGACGCAATTCACAACATAACGGGCAACTGGTTTGATCCTGAACATAATGGCGAAGGTCTTATTCTTCAACAGCTGAATGAAACCCAGGCATTGCTGTACTGGCTAACCTACACAGCCCATGGCGATCAGGCCTGGTTAATCGGAACTGGACAGCTTGATGGCGACACATTCAACTTCCCCGACCTGCAGATAACCGCAACGACAGCGACCCAGAATACATTAACAGCAACATCCGTTGAAAGGACAAAATGGGGCAGTATTGCTTTAACAATCGACAATTGCCAACACATTGAAGCGCAATATCAAGGATCGTTCGGCTCTGGAGAGTTGATATTGCAGCGATTGACAACGCCAGTTGCTGTCGAATGCCAATAGGCAATTGGTTTAACAAAACATTTAAAGAGGAGCAGAAATGAGTTGCAGACGATATTTTGTTGCGCTTGTATTGTTAATGTCTGGATGTGCAACCTCGCAGAAAATAGATGCTATCAAAAATGCTGCTGATCAAGAGAGATTTCAGGGCATTGATGATAAAACACTGTTTTCTATCTCCTTTCCCAGAGCACATTCAGACTCGTATGACGCAGTTGATAAATTGAATTTCGTTATAGACAGCTGCACATCCAAACAAAGAAATGGGTGTGCAGTTCTCGTGAAACCGCATAAAACCGGAGTATGGGAAGTGTTAACCATGATGCTTGAAGAAAATGCTCAGTGGATATATCTGTCAAAAACGAATACAAAACAATACAAATGACAACATCTCGCTTACAGAAAATAGAGTTGTCATTTTCTAAAATATTACCAAACCCAATTATTTTGTTGGGCTGTATAAAAACCAAACTGGAGAAATAAAAATGAAATTATGGCTAATCAGTATTTGTGTATTTATGAATGGTTGTTCTGTGTACTCTACGATGAAAGCACCGGATTCAGTTGAATATAATAAATTAACCATTGGAACTCCGCGACATTCAGTTGTAGATACATTAGGGACTCCATCCTACTCAAACGTCAGAAACGATACAACAACAGATAACTTTGAATTTACAGATGGCTACCATGCTGGCTACAAAAGTCGAGCACTGCTGTATTTGGCAGGTGATTTCTTCTCTGGAGGATTAGCGGAAATAATTTTTTGGCCGATGGAAGAGTATTTATTACAAGGCTCAGAAAACAAGGCTGTTGTGCAATATGATCATGACGATAAAATACAACAAATTTCTGTTTTTTCTGATGATCAGGTGCTTCTTTATCAAAAGCCTTAGTAACGACTAACTTGCCCTCTATTTTGTCCAACAGTCGTGTTAACGTGCATGTTATTCCATGCACGTTCCTTAAAGTGCTTATTCACATCTGAAACTTCAAGCGGCCAGTCGACTTGATTTGGCAGGAACTGGGGTAAAAATGTTACTAGAGTAAAATAAAAATCAATCGAAACAGACGAACTGAGAAAGATTATTGATACTGATAGTACTAATTAATTGCACTGACCCCAAATAGTTCAAAAAAATGGACGATGCCAATTCGTGATTGGAAACCTGCTCTCAATCGGTTTATGATTGAGTTCGAAGATCGTTTAACGGATTATATTTAAATTTGGCAGTTACACAGAATTAAATACATCATCCAATAAAGTAGACGAACTCATGAACCTTTGCAACAATCTAAAAATCCACATCAACCAATCCCAAACCACCCAATTACATCTAGCCGATGCCATAACCGAGCAGGCTATCAGTTAGCGCCATGTCGAAAATGCCTCGTCTAGTTCGCTTATTCCATATCACAGCAATCGATAACCTTGCAGCAATATTCAAACAAGGGACACTACTGTGTAAGCAGCACACTGACCAGCAAGGTATTGCTTATCAAAATATTGCTCATGCTGGGGCACAAAGTGCACGCGCACATCGCCCTGTGATTGATCCTCCGGGTGGTTCTATACATGACTATGTGCCATTTTACTTTGCTCCACGTTCGCCCATGCTTTCCGCCATCCACAATAGTAAGGTAAAAAATTGCTCATATAGACAAGAGGATATTGTGCATTTTGAATTATTCGCTAAACATGCAAAGGCTGAAGGTATGAAGGCGTTTGTTTTTTATGATCGCAATGCCACAAAGTGCTACAGTAAATCCTATACCGACCCAGCTGTACTGAAAGATGTGGTGGATTGGGGCATTCTAACTGAAGAACCCACACTGGATGGTTTTTGTAAGTATTTCCATGACCGGCATGATAATCCTGAATATATTGATCGTATGGAAAAACGCCAGGCAGAATTTTTAATTAAAGATCAAGTGCCTGTCGCATGGTTTTCACGCATTGGTGTGATCAATGAGACAAAGGCACAAAAGGTTCGCTGCTTAATGGAGCGTTTTGAGGTAAACTTGCGAGTAGATGTGATGACGGATTGGTACTTTTTAGAGCAATAAACTCGATATTGATACAAAAATCGTCAAAAATATTAAGGTTTTCAGTAATATGGCAATAATTTCAACCCAAGGTGATTTGCTCCAGCAACATGATGTGGATGCCATCGTCAATACCGTCAATTGTGTAGGCGTTATGGGTAAGGGTATCGCCTTGCAATTTAAGAAAAAATGGCCTGCAAATTTCAAAGCTTATGCAGCT
>JAZGEP010000355.1:0-12948 GCA_036478815.1 Methylococcales bacterium | reverse complement strand
GACAACTCCCGACAATATTTCAACACTCATATCCGAACAGATTTGTCGACACAGTTCACGTAGCCGTATTCCAATATCTTTTTTCAATACGTTCTTACGATATTTTGTACACCAAACCATATGAATCTGGAGCTGAAAAATCGAATGACTTCCACGTCTGTACTCTTTCATGACACATAGAATACTGTTTCATGCTAAAAGCTGCCAGCTGAAGCTGGGGGTTTTAACCCCCCCCCCCCCCAATGTCACTAACTTAAGCCGCAACTCTCTGTAATTACAGCATTCTTTTGTAACAAGGATTAAATTTCTTGCGACTACTGCTGCTTTTTTTGCGTTCAAAGCTTCTGTCTGGTCGAATGATCGTCAGACTTTGTCGAATGGTTTCCACTAATTGCTTGTATCCTCGCATCGATATCAGACCGTACAAGCATTTTACGATGGTGTCCTTCATCGTCGATAACGCTTGTGCAAAATTAATCTGGTAACGGTATTTGCGATGCGGTAACGTCTGATCTGGATGCCGTTGTGCTGCAAACACCGCGATGGCGGTTAAATTCAAACTGAGAATGCGTGCATGATAGTCTTGTTGAACACTTAACACTGATTTACCGGTGAAGTTTTCGATTTCCAACCAGGATTTCTGGCGCTTATAGCCTTCCTCGATGTGCCAGCGTGAATGATATAACGCTTTAAATGCCTGGACTGGATAACGCCGTGTGTCCAACAGGTTGGTCATTAAATAGTACACCTTGTTTTTCACGGTGATGCGAATCAGGCGCACTGTCTGAGGTTCAATGGGCAACCCTTTGTCGAGGCATTTGCGCTTTGCCTCATTGCTGGCCGTCAAGGTAACAATCTGCTGCTTCGCTCCAGAGGCAACGAATTGACTGACTTCGGTATTAAAGTCAGCTTTGACGCGCATACACCAGTCACGTTGATAAAACTGATGTGCAGCTATTAACCAGAATGCCGGATAGCCTCTGTCGTACAAGATCAAGTCACCGGCTTGCGTGGCTTCCAGATGTTTGAAAGCAATCTCGCGTTCATCACTGCGATAAGGAAACAATTGCGCATCAATAATGATTTTCTGGTGAATGTCGTAGAGCGCTGAACCAAGCGCCATCGGTACTTCATCCGTGTGCTGGTTGGATTGTCCACCAAATTCAGTGTGAATCGCCTCCTCATCAGGCAAATGGTATTTGACGCCATCCACGGCGAGTACACGCTGTCCATTCCAGGTGTCTGCATGGACAGTTTGATAAAAGTGGTTGATCACGTCCCAGTTCAGATCAATAAAGGCCGTTGCTGAGAATTTCATGCGTGCTTTGAAAAAAGCAGCGGCCGTGACTGTTGGTCTAGGAACATCCGACTGGTCTCGGATTTGAAAGAAGCGGTTTAACTCAGATTGAGTATTGCCTTTCACCATGTTCAAGCAATAATTGATGAGAACAGGCAGTGTAAGACAGCGGTTACGTGTGAAGTCCTTTTCATCCATGCGGTGGCTTTCGATGAAAGCAACGCTGTTAGTCATTTCAGTTATAAGCTTATAGGTATTAGGAAATAAGGGTTGGGTAGATCATTGGGTGCCTCATATTTTTGTTTGGTGAGTAATATTATACATTATTTTCAGTATGTTAGCGCTTAAGTTAGTGGCATTGCCCCCCCCCCCCCGCCCCAAACAGAGACAATAAATCTAATTGCTCTAACTTTCGATCCTTGACTTCTTGATTCCGTATATAGGCCCTTATCTTTTCCTCATCCAATCCAACGGTACTCACACAACAGCCCGTGGACCAAAAATGAAATCCTTTGCTACTTCCTCTCTTCCCAATATACTCTCTGTGTATCCTGACCGCTGACTTTCCTTTTATACGACCAACGGTATTGGTAACACTAAACTTAGGTGGAATGCTCAAGCATAAATGAACATGGTCAGGCATCGCATGACCTTCGATTAATTCAACTCCAAACTGATGACACAAATCCTTCAAAATTGAACTTATGTTGTTTCTCAATACCCCATAGATTGCTTTTTTTCGATAGTTCGGTACGAGCACTATGTGGTATCTGCAATACCAGCGTACATGCCTTTGGCTTTGCCATTCTCTCATTTTAATTCTCCTCTTTACCTTGGCGGGTTCTGAGGAGAATTTAACAATAATTACGCTGGAACGGCAGAGCCTATTTTCTTCGCACTGGCAGAGCCAGTGGCTTAATGTTAAGAGTTATTTCATGCACGTTTCTGGAGCGAGGATTTAATAAAACCCGAAACAATAAAACCGAGTCTGTGTTTCAAAACAGCTGAACTGAAAAATCACAAAGTGAGCTATGTAACTATTTTCACAATATCGAAGATAAATAGAAAGACAAGTTGGTTAACAGTTGTGCAGATTATTCTATATACGTTCCTAGACAAGCAAAAGGCCCTATCAGGTTATCTAGACGATTGTATGGTAATTTTTCACAAATGCTGAAAAAACAGAAGTTATGGTAATACTTCACAGATCCCAGAGAATATCCATGGTAAATTTAACCTACTCTAAATCTTTGAATCAGTTAGTCATAAGAAAGGGGATTGTTATAGTCGACTCAAGCCACAGGGAGGCTGTCCGAGAATAAAAGCCGTAGCGAGGGAAAGCGGTCTTGAGTCCAATTTTTCGATTAAATGAGGCGAATACTTGCTGTATTTAACGAATTTAATCAAAAAATTGGACTCAAAATCTGCTTTTCCGCAGTAGGCATTCTATTCTTGAACAGCCTCCTAGCTTCATTTCCCTCTAACTTATGCAGACTAAATAAAGGAGAATCATAATGACTAAGTTAACAGAAGTTGCATTCCACCTGGTCGCAGGAGCTATTATCATAATTGTATATGCCGGCTGTTCGTTTGATGGTCCAGGTAATCCATTACCTACAACACCAGAAGAAGTGAACGATTATTGGCAAGAGGCGTTACCGGCTCTACCATCCCAAACTGCACGCGGAGTTATTAATAGTGATGGACGATTTAAAACTGTACATGGCGCAAGTTGCGTTAATGCTGACACTGCCGTTACGAAAGATAATACAGGACGTAATCTCTATGGTGTCCGAGTGGATGAAACTCTTTCGACTGCTGGTTATAACACTGCAACTGTATTCTTAAATGGTTGGCGTCTAAGATATACTAGTAAAGATCATCATATTGTTGGACTGTCTACTGGTATCGTTGATATAGACCATAATCAAAATCAACTACGCTGGAAGGCCGGCGGTATTTTGAGTGACGAAAAAGGGGACGATGAGTTTACATGGTGTTACTACTATACCGCCTTGCTATGGAACTCAGGCCATCTTTTTGATGCGATTCCTTACGATACTGATAATGGAGCTGAATTAACTTTTCTTGCTCCAGAATCGACCAACAGATATATAGAAGAAAACTTTTCTCTGGATCTCCATCCCGGCGCTCTACTACCACGAGGCTTTGGTTTACTACGGTCTGACTTTAGGAATGATCAACATCTAAATAGTTTTGCCTTGGATTATAGCCAGAACCTTTTTTACACTGACGCAGCTGATGGAGGCTACACGGTATGGCAATTCAATACTCGTTTTCATGATAGGCTTGGCGACGATCCCTATATCGCGACCGAAGTTGTTTCTATTCTGGAAGGTGATAGCGTTGAATTATTAGAGCCAGATTTCGATATCATCCCTGGAGGACCAAATGGTTCGCCAGGCACTGGATATCACGATGTTGTTTCTCAAACCATCGTTGAAGAAAATTTACCATTCGACTACGCAGTACCCATGTTAACAGGCTGGGATATTGGTCTTAACTCTAATGGCGATAGTCACATCAAGGAAATTGGAGCCTGGATAGCCAGTTTTACCTATGATAAGGATACAGGCACATTGACTTATACAATCGAATCAGCATTTCACGATAAGCACAAAGATGGAGGAACATTTGGTCAGAATCGTGGAGCGGGGACGCCTCGTTATAAAGTGAGCATCCTTGGATTCAATCATTTGGAAAGCATACAAAATCCGCGATTTGAAGATAACCCGGCTAAACCAGATACAATTGATGGAGGCTTTGAACTGCCCTCCTCTACTAATGATATACCCGTTCAACCAGGTACAGTCAAGCTAGACCCTTTTCCGACTCCAGCATCCACGGAGACTCAACCCCAATCACAGATACGATAAATACTTCGCCAATACCATTGGCAAACACCATTCACAAAGGTGCGTTACTGAAAGAGAGTAGTGCCAATAGGGATGAGGTTTTCATCCCTGGTAATCCGAATTGGTCAGAATCAATTGATTCTGACCGACTCTTCTATCCTGTCATCCATGATGCAACTTTACGCCATCCAGCTACTACATGAAGACCAAGGGATAGCAACCAACAAATTTGCAAAGAAGGTTTCGCTATGACAAATTGTATATTTTCTGTCAATTTAATACATCAATACCATCGGGTTATTATTACAATTATGGTGCATTTGAGTCTCCTTGCCGGGTTGTCAAACCTGGCAAAAGCAGCCGAGACCGATACAACATCACACATTATCGACGGTCAACTTGAATCAGGAGATGACTTTCCTTTTGTAGGTTCATTGTGGGGAAGTGGCACTTTATGTACCGCAACGCTCATTAAACCACAGTGGGTACTCACAGCGGCGCATTGCGTGACCGATGATGATGGCGACATCGATGCTACAGTAAGCCAACTACGAGTTTCGTTTGGGGCCACCCAAGCTTTTGATAACGGCATTGAAACTCTTCCCGTCGAACGATTGATCGTTCACCCAGAATACGATCCAACACCACCAGAATACCAAACATCAATAGACATCGATGGTAGCTACCGACCAGCTGGCGATCCAGACGGTTTCCTCGACAATGATCTTGCTCTTCTGCGACTCACTCAACCAGCCTCGGTTGAACCTATTCAGATTGCAACAAATGCTGATGTCGATCTTGAAGCCAATGATCCGGTGACTCTTTTAGGCTACGGTCTGACTTGTGGAGATTGTGAACCAGATTATATGCTTCGATCGGGTGAAGCCAACCTGTTATCAGATACTGACGCGTATTCGGAGTCGAGCGTACTTTCTTACAATAGCTTTACGCACAGCTACAGGATCAAGACGCTATACGCGCATGGACGGCAGTTTGCTGTAACGGGTGCGAACAGCTGCTTTGGCGACAGTGGTGGACCACTGCTAACCCTTGCTGCAGATGGAGATTACCGTCAGATTGGGGTGTCAAGCTGGGTGATAAATGATGGCTGGAAATTCCTTTGGTGGGAATCTATCGACGAATGCGTAAATGACCGCCCTAGCGGTTATACACGAGTCTTCGACAATGAGCTTTCGGATTGGATTGATCAAATCGCCACTGAACCACGAAATGTGACAGTTACATTCCTCCGTGCTCGTATCGTACCAGACGCGCCGGGACATTATAGCTCAACTGAGGAACAAACCAACCCAACGCTCGATCTGCGTATCGACAGTATAGGCTTCTACCATCGAACTCATGTAATCGATGCGGTTTCTGTTCCCGCTGATTGGGGCGGTGGAGCATGGGTCGACCTTGGCAATCGTCAACTTAACATCAGTATCTTCGAACCCAACAGTTTCGAAATACGTGCTGAGACTCAAACCAACTTCATCAGCCCACCAGAGCCTCCTCAATATTGCGCACCACCCGGATTCCCCGGATACCGCCCTGGTTGTATTAGTCGGCCAAAGCCCGTTCTACCCCAGCCTGTAGTTCTTCGAGCTACTGATCGCTATTCGGTTGCTCAAGATGTGGTTGGCCAGCAGGTACTCAGTGTCGATGGTGTGTTTGGCACTATGGAAGTCGAGATTACCATTAACATTGAGGGATTGGACTTCTGTACCTGGTGCCAGACATTGCCAGCTCCAGGCAGTGATACTATCGACATCTTCTTTTGACACAACAAGTCGACTAACACCAATACAAATAGTGATTAAAAAAGCAGCCATTCAGTGCAATGCGAAACTGTTCAAATTGCCCTCTCATGTACAAGAGCAAGGCGAAAGCGCGCAGTTGATAAGATATCAATGAGCACTTTCAACACAACTATTGGGCAAAATAGAGGGCAAGCTGAGTAGTTGCCTAAAAAAATTAATTGGGAGCTGGCTCCATGAGACCACTAATACCTTACTTCGATGCGATAAATCTGGATGTTTTCGGAATCCTGACCATTAAGACACCGGGTCTATTCCTTGTCATAGGTTTAATTTCAAGCGTGTACATAGCAGCCAAAAAAGCCGAACGCGATAGCTTGGAGGCAGCAATTATTTACCGCCTGGTCAAGTGGATTATTGTTGGTATTTTTGTTGGCGGTCACCTGGGTCATTTGCTGTTTTATTATCCACAACAACTTATTTCAGATCCCTTGAGTCTATTCAAAATTTTTGATGGGCAATCCAGTTTTGGCGGATTCATTCTATGCACATTGCTGGTAACATGGTATTTCAGACGTGAAATACGCAGAAGGAAGGCATCAGGATCAAATAATGCAAGCCCAATCCACGTATGGGGCTATACAGACTGTATCCTTTATGGATTCACTTTAGGCTGGTTTTTTGGTCGAATGGGGTGTTTTGCAGTACATGATCATCCTGGCATAGAAACAACTTTTTGGCTGGGGGTTTCTGGAATTTGTCCAACCGGAGCAACCAATGTTGCATGCCATGACCTGGGGTTTTATGAAGGTATTATTTCCCTTGGTTTTTTCTGTGTTTTTGCTTTTCTTGATAGGAAACCACGTTTTTATGGATTCTATACTGGACTATGGGCATTTTGTTATGGGATCAGTCGATTCATGTTAGATACGCTTCGTTATCCGGATATCGATGCACGTTACTTTGGGTTTACGCCTGCCCAATATGGATCTGTAATCCTGGTTTTCATTGGTATATGGGTCTTAATGACCCGCAGGAATAGTGATTCTCTTCAAAACAGCCACACACAATCCATTTCTTTTCGCCAGAGTTAATAACCAATGATTTGCCAATGCATAAGTACCTGAGCATCATTAATTTAACATTCAGGTTTGACCCAATACCGGCTTGCGAAGGTCACACAAACGAGTAATAAAACACAATTACTTATGTTAAGAATTATGTAACTCAGCGTATCTGTAACTGCTCAGATTGCCCTCTGTTTTGTTCAAGAGCAAGGCGAAAGCGCGGAATTTATAGGTATAAATGAGCACTTTCCAGACAGCGATTGGACAAAACAGAGGGTAAGCTGAGTAGTTAGAGGATTATTATGTCAGATTCCAAAAGCATTGCCATTGGACTGGATATCGGGTCAACAACTGTTAAGGCTGTAGTCTGCGACACACTAAGCCAAGATATTCTTTGGTCTGATTACCGTCGACATGAAGCTCAACAAGCTGAAATGGTGTATGAGTTCCTGATCTGCATCGGCGAAAAATTTCCAGATGCAGAAGACATTCAGATTTTTTGTACGGGCAGCGGCAGCAGCCCATTGATTGAACCCCTTAGTGCCCGTTTCATCCAGGAAGTCAATGCTGTCACCCTTGCCGTGGAAAAATTGCATCCCGATGTCAATTCTGTGATTGAACTTGGTGGTCAAGATGCCAAGATGATCATGTTCCGCCCCCGAACCAATGAACAAGGATCTATCGAGAAACAGGCTATTGTCTCCATGAACGATAAATGTGCATCGGGAACAGGGACAACAATTGATAAATGCATGAGTAAACTCTGCATGTCTGAGGAGGAAGTTGCCAATCTGAAGTTTGATCCTGAAAAATTACATCATGTCGCTGCAAAATGTGGAGTATTCGCTGAAACAGATGTGGTTAATTTAATTAAAAATGCGATTCCTGCCCCGGAAATCATGAATTCAGTTGCAGATGCTATCGTCATGCAAAATCTTTCTGTTTTGACCCGTGGCAATACCTTGCACCATAACGTTCTCCTGCTTGGTGGTCCAAACACTTATTTACCCTTTCTGATTGAATGTTGGCGGTTACGCATACCAGAAATCTGGGAATTACGAGGTTATGAATTTCCGCAGGATAGACCCATAGAAGAACTGGTGTTTGTACCAAAAAATTCACAATATTATGCTGCCTTTGGTGCCGTGGTGTTCGGGCTACTGGACAACACAGCTGATAATGCAATCAGCTATCGCGGTCTGGATGGTCTAAAGGAGTACATTTCCACAGGACGCAACACCAGTTATTCCACAAATTCAGGTAGTCCTTTGGCTAACAGTCAACAGGAAATCACTGAGTTCAAAGCGGACTATACCATTCCCGATTTTTCACCTGCCGTGTTTGAAAACAACCAGCGAATTCAGGGTGTAATCGGGTTGGATGGTGGTTCAACAAGTTCAAAGGCAGTGCTGATTGATTATGAAAGCGGAGACATTTTGTACAAGTCTTATACGCTTTCAAAAGGCAACCCCATCCAAGATACCAAAGATCTTCTGACTGATATGAGGGAGTATGTGAATTCTCAGGGCGCAATTCTTGAAACTCGCGGTTTTGGGGCGACTGGATATGCGGCTAACGTATTGGAGGAAGTTGTAAAAGCGGATGTGAATATTGTTGAGACAGTTGCTCACATGATGGCAGCGGTTCAATTTATTCCTGATGCGGATGTCATCTGTGATATCGGTGGCCAGGACATCAAGGTTTTATTTCTCAATGAGACCAATACAGGTAGTCGCGACATCCGTGATTTTCGCCTGTCAAACCAGTGTTCTGCTGGAAACGGTATGTTGCTCCAGGCAATGGCTGATCAGTTTGGAATCAAGTTAGAGGACTACGCTGACCATGCCTTTGCAGCTTCAATCAGTCCCAAGTTCAACTATGGTTGTGGAGTTTTCCTTGATGCGGATCGCATAAATTTTCAGAAAGAAGGCTATCAGGCGCCTGAAATGCTGGCAGGACTTGCACAGGTTCTACCTAAAAACATCTGGCAATATGTTGTTCAGATCCCCCGACTTGCAGAATTTGGGCGGGTTTTTGTGTTGCAAGGCGGTACCCAGCGCAACCTTGCTGCTGTAAAAGCGCAGGTTGATTACATCAAGCAACGGGTACCCGATGCACAGGTCATCGTACACCCACATTGTGCTGAAGCCGGAGCAATTGGTGCTGCGATGGAAACACTTAGAGTCGTTAAGCGGCGCAAGTTTTCTACGTTTATTGGTGTGGATGCCACAATTGATGTTCGCTATCAATCTTTGAATGATGAAACTACGGTTTGCCACTTCTGCCCTAATCTCTGTCAGCGAACCTTTATTGATTCGACGACACCTGATGGAAAAACCAGCCGCTACATTTCGGGATTTTCTTGTGAAAAAGGCACCGTAGAAAGTAAAGATGCACTCAAATTAATTACCAAAAGCCGCAAAGAATCACTGGCTAAATTTCCCAATCTGGTAGCAGAAGAAGCCGAACTTGCTTTTAAACATTTTTATAACCATCAACCGATGCCAGCAGCTGGAACCCCTGTTGATGATGTGAAAGTGACCCGATTGCCAATGTGGCAAGTTATGCGCCGTCGTCAAACGCATGGTTTTCGACGTTCTGGCAGGGATTTCACATCGGTAAAGATAGGTCTTCCCAGGGTACTGAATATGTACTCGTTAGGGCCGTTTTTCCAATCATATTTTGAAACGCTGGGTTTTCCTAAGGAAAACATAGTTTGGTCGCCGGTAACCTCGGAAGAATTATGGCTCAAAGGGGGAAAATATGGCTCTATCGACCCATGTTTTCCATCAAAGGTAATACTAGCCCATGTACATGAACTGATTTTTACTGCGAACACTGATAAATCCAAACGCAGAGGTCCGCTAGATTATATCTATTATCCATGCATCACTCACATACCAACCTGGGTGACTCATACTGTTGATACTGCATGTTGCCCTATTGTTGCTGGCAGCCCAAATGTTGTTAAAGCCGCCTTTACCAAAGAAGTTGATTTTTTTGCCAAAGCTGATATTGAATATATTGATAAGAGTTTATCCTTTACAGAACCCAATCTACTGAAAACACAATTATTCGATACCTGGTATCCATGTTTAGGAATCACTGAGGATGAGAATGATTTTGCAGTAGATCAGGGTTTCATGGCTCTGCAGGAATTCAACAAACGCATGGAATCTCGCGGCAATGAAATTCTGCAACAGGTTGAACAAGAAAACCGCATTGCAGTTCTATTAAACGGCCGACCCTATCATAATGATCCTGGGATCAACCATGGGATTCTGGATGAATTCCAAATGCTTGGATACCCTGTACTATCGATGCGCAGTATTCCCAAACAACGTGAATGGTTACAAACATATTTTAATGATGATGATCCGCTTGATATCCGTGACGTATGGCCGGAGAACTTTTCAGTAAACAGTGTACAAAAGGTGTGGGCTACACGATTTGCAGCACGCCATCCCAATATAGCAATCCTTGATCTTTCCAGTTTCAAGTGTGGTCATGATGCGCCAACTTATGGAATCGTTGACAGAATTGTCAGAACCTCACACACACCGTATACAGCACTACATGATATCGATGCCAACATACCCAAAGGTTCTATGCAAATACGCGTTAAGACCTACGCTTACAAGCTAAAACGCATCGAAGAAGAGTTAGCAGATAAGGACAAAGCCAAAACTGAACTGGCTAAACGTATTGCAGAAAAAAGGCATGAACTTGAGAAGCAATTTTCTTAAATATACAACAGATGATCCAGCTGTAGATATTATTTGAGATGCGAGTAATTCAGGAGGAATTTGAAATGCTAAATACCACGAGTAATGAAAACCTAGCACATCAACAAGATATTGAAGACCAACTGGCCGCTTTTGCAGAAACAGAAAGCCGCAAACTGGGTCTTGTTCGCGATCAATGGATTGAACCGATTCACGAAGAATTTACAGATCAACAGGTAGCCAATACCACAATATTGATCAGTGGGTTAACACTGGCACATGACAGATTTTGCTGTGCAGCATTAAAAGGCATTGGTTACAGAGTGAAGACACTGGACTGTCCAGATAATGACGCATTGCGATTTGGGAGGGAATTCGGTAACCGTGGTCAGTGCAATCCTACCTATTTTACGGTTGGTAACCTGATCAAACATCTGACTTATCTGCGGGATGATCAAGGACTTTCCACGCAATCAATTATCAAAAAATATATCTATCTCACGGCAGGTGCTTGTGGGCCATGCCGCTTTGGTACCTATGTGACGGAATATAGAAAAGCCCTGCGTGATGCTGGTTTTGAAGGCTTTCGTGTTCTGTTATTTCAGCAACAAGGAGGCATCAAGTTTGCTGCTGGTTCAAATGAGGGTTTGAAGATAGATTTTAAATTCGCTTCTTCAATCGTTAAAGCGATGATTGCTGGAGATGTTCTCAATCTCATGGCTTATCGCCTGCGCCCATACGAAACCATCCCCGGTAACGTCGATAAAACCATTGAACAGTGCAAAGACATCCTTGCACAAACACTTGAGAGCGACCGTTATATCATCAAAGCACTCTACCAATGTAGAAGCCTTCTGAAACAGGTTGATGTTGATTACACCAAACCAAAACCTGTTGTGAGTATTATCGGAGAATTCTGGGCGATGACTACCGAGGGTGATGGAAATTATCATCTACAACGTTTCCTGGAAAATGAGGGTGCAGAAGTCGATATACAAGGCGTTACCAACTGGATTCTGTTTATGATCTGGGAAAATCGCCATGACACACTCAAACGTCTGGAACTTCGCCATCATGATTCTGCAAAAAAAGGGCTCAAAAACACCCGTCCAGCATGGAAACTGCTCAAATTAACAGTAGCTGAGTTTGCGGTACGCAACACTTTTAAGTTGTATGCCAATATATTGGGACTACATCACTACCATCTACCAGACATTGATCACATTTCGTCCTTAGCTGAAAAATATTTTGACAAGGATGTGCGTGGTGGGGAGGGTTTTATGGAAGTCGGCAAGTTAATTTATTTTATCGAGAACAAGATCAATCATCTGACAATTAGTGTAAAACCTTTCGGTTGCATGCCATCGTCAGGTGTTAGTGATGGTGTTCAATCCTATGTCACCGCAAAATGGACGGATGCATTATTTCTACCAATTGAAACCACTGGCGACGGAGCAGTGAATGTACAAAGCCGTATACAAATGCAGCTTTTTAAAGCTAAGGAGAAATCCAGACATGAATTTCATTTTGCGCTAGAAAAAAATGGAATTAAAGAGGTTGATTTTCAACGCAGAGTAAAAAACAGCATAGTCTGGCATCATCCGTTTGTGCGCCCTAAACATCTCACTCCGAGCATAGCAACAAACCTGATTTATGCTGTCTCCAATTAATATCATGTAAATATTATGAGGAATGGAAATTTAATAACTTTGTCATTCCTTAGTAGTAGGCCACGTGTAACTATTCAGTTGTCACCGAAGTTGCTTCATTTTTAACTGCAGCGTTCATAGTATGCCAGGGCAATGTGGCACACTTAACCCGGCTGGGATATTCTCGCACTCCAGCAAGTACTGCCAATTTACCCAATTCCTCCAGCTTTATTTCATCATCGTGACTAGTGGTTATGCTATGAAACTGTTCGAACAACTGTTCGGCTTGTTCAACTGTTTTGCCTTTAATCATTTCCGTCATTAATGAAACAGATGCTGTCATAACAAGGGGTCAGTGCGCTTGATATGCAGTTCTTACTAAGTTATACTATCGATTAATTTATCAGTTAGAGAACTGCCTGAATGGCTCGATTACCCAGGCTTGCAGTCGCAGGTCAACCGTTACATATTATTCATCGTGGCAATAATCGGCAAGCGATATTCTTTGCTGAAGCGGATTATCAACGAATTCTTTCAGATTTGGTATTGTCAGCAAAAAAATATAAATGTCATGTCC
>JAZGEP010000354.1:0-9455 GCA_036478815.1 Methylococcales bacterium | reverse complement strand
TTTTTGGCTTTTATGATATTTGTGATTGCCGATGTATTTCTAAAGCAGGCAATGTTGGCCAGCGTTCTTGCCACTATACTTTTCGTGCTGCACGCTATTCGACTTTGGGGCTGGCATGCAAAAGGTATCTGGCAAAAACCGCTACTCTGGGTGCTGTATATAGGTTACAGCTTTATTGTGTTAGGTTTTGGCTTAAAAGCGGTCACACTCTGGCTGGGATTATCACCCTGGCTCTCCATACATGCTTACGCATCTGGCGGAATCGGCATCATCACAGCAGGAATGATGTGCAGAGTCACACTGGGACACACCGGAAGAAATGTCTATGAGCCACCAGCCATTTTAACCACTGTTTTTAGCTTATTGATTGCAGCAGCCGTCATTCGAGTTATTTTTCCTCTTATTTTTCCCGGCTATTACTTCTGGCTGATCGCCGCAGCGCAAGTCTGCTGGATCAGTAGCTTTGTATTATTTGTTTTTACTTATGCACCGATGTTAATCAAGCCCAGGGTAGACGGACGATTTGGGTAAACCAAATGCCAAATACAGTGTTTTATGATGGGCAATGATAGCGCAATTTTTGTTTCTGACGAAACGATCTCAAGAGACGCATAGTTGTTCTTAGGAGTGAGGATTTAATAACTTCCGGAAGTTTGGCGTAGAATTTTGGTTTCACAGGAGTGCTAATAAAGTAGGCGCATAGCGGGCTATGTAACTATTGTATGAGTGCTTCTGTGGAGCCAAAAGGCAAGTCAAAATCCGGAAGTTATTAAATCCTCACTGCTTAGCAACAATTGAGATGCTTTCGTCAGGAGCAACAAGACCAGCCAGAATGTTCAAGTGATTTCATGCACGTTCCTTAACCAATGATGCTCTGCTTTATTGATGAGAAAGCCTCACTGTACAATCAACAGCCTATCCAGTATCATGGTTTTATAATATATCATAATCTATTGATAAATAAATAGAAATATTGCTTAACTGGCTTAATTGTTGCCTTGTTTTGCAGGGGGTGTTTGATTTAATCTCATCGCAAAATGTGTTTTATACAGATATATATTAGGATAAAAACACATTTTTTAAGCAAGCAAACTAAGGGAGCTGGAAACAAATAACCATCCAATATTGGACGATTATTTATTTCCAGCTCCCTAATAACGAGGTAGAGCAGCATGCAATCGAACCATCACCTCTCATCGATGGATCAATTAAAATATTGGTTAAGTAGTCTTATTTTTATAACTATAATTCTTTTCTCGCCAATTACTTTATCCATTCAAACTAATCCTGATGAAGTCTATAAAATTCAAGGCATTATTAATGAATACCTGGGTTTTAATATGGCTGATGCCAATAATGAAACCTGTCGACAGGGACTACCTGATTATACGCGTGTAACGGGCTTGCCATCTGGCATATATAGTAGTGGTTGTAGTATTTATGGATATCCAGAAAACACTGGAGAATTTCGAATCGAGTTTCCTGTTGAAAGCGGCGTATGGGTCGCTGACATAGTCGTCATTGATAATAATGAAAACCCTATTCAAAATCCAACACCAACTCCCACCCCAACGCCTGTTCCCACCCCAGCACCTACCCCTGCCCCGACTCCAACACCCGCTAATCCAGAATTATCGGAAGCAGCGCGCTTTCTGACGCAAGCAACATTTGGCTCAACCTCTGAGGATATTGATTATCTGGCCAGCCTGAATAGTTACGAGGACTGGATTAATCAGCAATTTGAGACACCTCCCAGTCTGTTATTACCCGAAGTTCATTCAATCTACCAGGCCAATTATGACTATTGCATCAGCCAGATTTCCAGAAGTTGCCGGGCAAGTCTCGCAGAAATAATAACCCTCGGCGAGCTAGGCTTTGTTGATACTGAATCGAGCCATTTTCGTTATGTCTGGTGGGCAAACGCCATTGATGGTGCCGATCAGTTACGCCAGCGTGTTGCCTTTGCACTCAGCGAAATTCTGGTGGTTTCTGATCGCCCTTTGTCATTACAGCGTTCGCAATTTGGGATGGCGGATTATTATGACACCCTAATTCGTCATGGCTTCGGGAATTACCGGGAATTACTCGAAAGTGTCAGTCTCCATCCAGTGATGGGGCTTTACCTGAGTCACGTACAAAATGAAAAGGCGGATCCTGAACGCAACATACGTCCAGATGAAAATTATGCACGCGAATTGATGCAACTGTTCACGATTGGGGTTCATCAGTTAAACCTTGATGGAACACTGATAAAAGATGCTGATGATAAACCCATAGCAACCTACGGACAGGCTGAAATACAAGAATTTGCCAAGGTCTTTACTGGTTGGGATTTCGCTAATTCAGACTGGGGACGATATTATGGGGGGGCTGATAGAACGTTACCCATGCAGCCAAATGAAGCGTTTCACGATACCGGCGAAAAGCTGCTTTTAAATAATGTGGTACTCCCTGCCGGTCAAACTGCCCGCCAGGATCTTGAAGCCGCTCTGGATAATCTTTTTAATCACCCGAATGTCGGTCCTTTTATAGGCAAACAGCTGATTCAGCGTCTTGTAACCAGCAATCCTACGCCAGATTACGTGTCACGCGTGGCGACTATTTTTAATAATAATGGTCTGGGTGAACGTGGCGATATGAAGGCAGTGATTCTGGCGATATTGATGGATCCTGAAGCCCGCATCGGGCATACGGCGATTGCAAATTTTGGCAAACTACGTGAACCTTTGCTACGTATTTCTCATCTTTGGCGCGCCTTTAATGCCACTAAAACTGACAATTCCTATTTTTCCTGGGAGGTGCCGCCTGGAGTTTCTGTGTATAGCAGTCTGAACTTGACCGAGATTGCTCAGGAAGTTCTGTTTTCTCCGTCAGTCTTCAATTTTTTCCAACCCAACCACTCCCCGGCTGGCCCGGTACGCGATGCAAACCTTGTTGCGCCTGAATTTCAGATTGCTACCGAGAATGTTGTTATGATCACCAGCAATGTCATCAATGGATTCATTCAGACACCTCCGCCTGATAACCCGGTCCATACCTACTTGAATCTGGAAAACGAAATCAATATTGCAGTCAATACTAATTCACTACTGGATCACTTAAACATCTTGCTGATGAGTGGCGGCATGACCGATGCGCTACATGCAATCATCAGCAATCACCTTGACAATGAAAACTTTCCTGATGGTGCAGAAGGCAGCGAAATCAAAGCAAGAGAAGCCATCACCTTGATTGTCAACTCTCCCGAATACTTGATCCAGAAATAACAGGCCAGGACTATGAGCAAACAATTCAATCCAAATCGAAGATCATTTATACAAAACCTTGCGCTATTAACTGGCGGATCAGCACTGCTTTCCAGTTATGGTAACCTGCAGCTGATTCAATCCGCATTCTCTGCCCCCATTGGCTACACTGGTTTGACAGATAACAAAAGCCTGGTGTGCATTTTCCTGTTAGGGGGAAATGATTCCTTGAATACACTAATCCCGTATACCAATGCAGACTATCAAAAATATGCAAATGTACGCCAAAACCTGGCAATTGCGCACCAGCAACTATTACCAGTGAATGGCAATCAATATGGCTTTCACCCCAGTTTGCCAGGTTTACGAACGCTTTATAACGAAGGCAGACTTGCCGTGGCCAGCAATATCGGCAACCTGTTTGAACCGATTACTCGGGATGCCTATTTTAATTATCTGGATGGTAATAATCCTGGCTTGAATATACCGCCCGATCTGTTTTCACACAATCATCAAATGGAAATCTGGCAAACAAATCTAGCCCCAAAACCTGGAACCATCAATGCTGGTTGGGGCGGAACAATGAACGATTTACTGGTTTCAGCCAACAGCAATCCTGACATACCGTCAGCGTTTACCATCGCCGGCAACAATCTTTGGCAAGCTGGCGCAACGACACGTTCTTTTGGTATTCAGCCAGGAGCGGGAATCGATAATTTTGGCGCACTTGAAGATGATTCCTGGCCAACCTGGCAGTCCAGTCGTGCTGAAGCATGGAATAAAATACTCAACCTGCCTCGCACCGATGTACTGCAAACTCAGGCGGCAAACTCATTTCTGGACACGCAAAGCCGGGCAAATTATTTACGCACTGCTTTTCAACAAGCCCCAGCATTTCAAACGCCATATAATGACCGAAACAGTCTGGCTTCACAGCTACGTACCGTAGCAACAATGATCGCTGCGCGTGACTCGCTTGGTTTAAAACGTCAGACATTTTTTGTCTCGGCAGGGCCTTATGATACACACGGAGATCAACTCGGCGTGCATAGCGGATTATTAGCGCAGCTGGATGAAGCTTTAGTCAGCTTTCAGCGCACTCTTGAAGAGATCGGTGTCGAGGAAAGCGTAACCACTTTTACCGCCTCTGAATTCGGTCGCACATTAACCAGCAACGGTAACGGCACTGATCATGCCTGGGCGACTGATTATCTGGTGATGGGTGGTGCAGTGGATGGTGGCAAAATCCACGGAGAAACGATTCAATACTCAGATGTACCGCAAGGCCAGCATCTCACAGAGAAACTGTTTGGACCTCAAGATGTCGGTTCAGGACGCTTTATTCCCGCATATTCCACAGATCAATACGGCGCTACTCTGGCAAAATGGATGGGAATTAATGACAGTGATCTCGATACTATTTTTCCGAATTTGAGGCATTTCCCGGTTCAGAATTTGGGTTTTATGCGCTCATAATTGACTTGGCAGGCAATTCAGGGAACTGGCGAGAATAACTGGTGACAAAATACTGTTTGAAAATATTGCTTTAAAACTGTAACTACTCAGCTTACCCTCTATTTTGTCCAATAGCCGCGTTGAAAGTGCTCATTGACAGGCTACGCAACTATTTTATGAGTGCTTCAGTGGGATCAAAGGGCAAGTCAAAATCGGAAAGTTATTCCATGCACGTTCCTTATCGATTACATCTGCCATATTTTCATTGTGTCAAAGAATAGTGAAGACAACTGTTTCAATAGCCAAAGTAGTGTTTTCCATGATTTAGTGTCAAGTGAGTCAGTTGACCTACAGTACAGGTTATTTAACGTATTTTCTTGATTGTTAGACTTTGGATTTATTGTAGGCGCTCATGTGGCATAAGTAATGCATGTTTATAATAACTAATGGAAGTATAATTCTACACAGCTGTTTTTTACAATTTCTACATTTCTCCACGATTATAATTTTTCTTTATTTATTAGTATTTTAATGTATGTTTTAAGGTAATTTTATATATTCATTTATTAGGAGTTACGGCAGATATCTTGTTTAATATTATCTATATGATTATACTGAGTCTAATACCGCTGCGTCAGTTATTTATAAAAATATCAACATAATAGTATTCTGGCATGAATGATGCACAATATAATTAAATTGTTTTGTTGCTAGCAGTGTGTCTATAGTGCCAACCGAAAAGGTAAGTATATGAATATACAAATATTAAAAGGAGTCGCCAGGGGCGCCGGAGTTGTCAATGTAGAGGATTTGGAAAGAGAACAGGAGTTGGTGCGTTCGGTACAAACAGTCAAGGGTCATGAGCCATGCTTTCAATCAGACGAGCGAAATTATTGTGTTGAATATGACTGTGAATGGAGAAATGAGTGCATGAAACTAGTAGCTGCTTGGATGCGTTGATGTTAGCCTGTGCGCATAAAAAATCAAGAGATCAGATCGCGGGGTCAGATATAAATACAATTTAAGCCATTATTCATTACTTAATTTAAACCCATTGAGTACTCTTTTCTTGGTTTGGTCATTCATGGATACCACGTGGGTCTGCATTTAACATTACCTGGTTGATCGGCTGTATTCGTTTACCTATTTTGTTTCAGCATCGCCATTAACATAAGGATACATTAGCCCCCTATCCCGCATTTCTCACCAGCCTGATGAGCAATGTGGGTTAGAAATCAGCGCCGACTTTTCCTTGGGATCAATAAGCTACTCAGCTTACCCTCTTTTTTTCTCCAACAGCCGTATTGAAAGCGTTCATTTTCACCTGTAACCCACGCTTGCGCCTTGCTCTTGTGTCTCAGGGGGCTATCTGAACTGCTACAAATTAAGCAAGTACTCCGCAAGAAGCATATTATTCTAACTGAGGACGTTAATTAATTAAGAAAATAGCGACATTTCCCCCGTTCCCTTGTCTTAGGAGTGAGGATTTAATAACTTCCCGATTTTGACTTGCCTTTTGATCCCACAGAAGTACTCATAAAATAATTGCGTAGCCTGCTATGCGCCCATTTTATGAGTACTTCTGTGAAATCAAAATGCTGCGCCAAACTTCGGTAACTTGTTAAATCCTCACTCCTTAATACGGTTCCACTGCATAATCAATGAATCTTCTTGCTGCTAATGAAACCTAACCAATCAGGCTTACAATAGGGCATCGATCCCTGACTTTTGCCCATCCAAGTGTGAATAGATCTTCTTGGGACAGAGTTTTTTTGCTCAATTATGACAATAATATAAATCCATCTTCTTTTTTCCTTATCTGATATCAATTTGGTTACACAGAAGCAGATCATCGCCATCAAGACAGCTACAATGCGTTGCCACTGAAACTGTTTCATCATGATATAGTGTCTACCGAATACCAGAAGCCTTGAAATACAAGGGACACAGAGTGTTACTTGAAACGAATATTTTTGAAAACCCTTCAATATCAGTAAGATATTGAAAAATCCAGTCTTTCATCTAAAACTTTCGATTCACTATTTCTCTGAAGCCCTTGCCTCATTCAGAGCTTCAGCATTTGCGTTTAAACACTGGTTAATTGTGTGCAAATGTAAGCGGTAATCAGTACTTTATGATGTACTGATTACCCTCATTCGAGTCTATAAGCTTAATTGCAAGAGGTTTACAATAATGAATAAAAAAACACTTAACAAACATGTTAGTTCTAAACTCTCGAATAATGATCCTCAACCAACTGATTTTTCACCAGACAAGCACTACACAACTGAGAGCGATGAAATACAAACAGGTCATAAAGGCATTGATTCTGTTTCTGATGCTATAAAGGATCCTGAGAATAATAATGATGCGACAAAAGCATCAAACGAAATTGCAGCCATCGGCGCGGTTGCTGTTGCAGCCGCAAAGTCTGCTTTCTCAATGTTTAAAAGCATATTAAATAAAAGCGTAGTGGCCGTAAAAGAGACGACGACTAATCTCGATGAGACTGATTCTGCCAAAAAAGCCTTAGAAAAAGGAACAGATGCCGTCAAAGATGTGGTTACCAATCTGAGTGTTCCTGATTCGGTAACGGGAGCAGCAAAAAATATCTTTGACAAAAGCATGGATACCATCAAACATACCAAAGCGGTTATCGGCTCCGAAGATTCACTAGCCGATAAAGCGAAAAATATTGTGCGCTGGAACAATAACGATCAACATGACACCAGTTCAAAAATAAGAGATGCAACAGCACAAGCGAATGATCAGTTTACGGGGAAAACTGTAGAAACTGATCGTGTTGATACTATCTCAGCAGCAGAAAACGATAACGCCCGGACAATAACTGACATGAGTGAAGAGGCCGTCTCTGAACTCATAGGAAACAATGATCACTCAACAACGACAGTCGCTGATAAAATTGAAGTGTCAGCAGTTGAAACACATGTAGAGCATACCAATGAGAATATCAATACCGCTGAGGATCACAGCAGCATGGTTAATCATGCTCAGTTGACTGACACTATCGATGAAACATTCAATGAGGTTGCAGAAACAATATCGAAAGTATTGAAGTCTAACACTGATAACTCACCTAATACCGTTGATATAGATCATTCGCCTGCTTGGAAAGATAACAATAACAATCGTGTTGAGATCGAAACAGTCGCGGTGGAAACTGTTGTAACTGAGGGCATGAGTGCGCGGTCTACAGCAGAAGATGAAACGTTAAACCATATGACCAATGCGGTTGCAGAGGGGGCAAATGAAGTACGGACATCCCCCGCTGCTGATATTGATGCCACAGATACAGTGTCTGCCTCGAAGCAAGCATTTATTGATACCAAGACAAGCACGGTTAGAGCTGTCATTGCAGCAGAATCGAAAATACAGGATACTTCCGCTGATGATTCGCTTGATACAAATCATGGTGCAATCAAGGATATCGATACAACTTCCCCAGGCTCTGGATCTTATGCTAATGAACTGCCAGCTGAAACAGCATCAACCGAAACCTCAGGGTTTCGTTGGGTTGTTCCATTGGTTTTACTCGCCTTGGTTGGAGCCGCAACATGGTGGTTGACTTCGTTTCAAAGCAAACAACCAACTGATGAGCTAACTGCTTCCGCACATGAAACTGTCAGCACTGATCAATCGCAGAATAGTGTTGTAACCCCGAATACTGATTTTGATGGTTCTCCAGAAAATGGATACAGCACAACACCTGGAGCGACAGGTGTGGCAAGCGACATTAAATCAGTTGATGATCTATCTGTGTCGACAGCCAGTAAACTGAGTACAAAAATAAACAGTGTATCAACCGGTATCGATACTTACGGGAACAAAACTGATAATTCTTCAAACACAACTCTCAGTGATAATAATGCTGTGAAAACAGGCAAGCTTACTCAAGTAGAGACAGTTACTGATAAAAACAACATCGCAAACATGATGAAGACGTTGCCAGCTGGCGGTCCGGTTGATGCCATTGCAAGTTTTCTTAAAAGTTCTGATACTACTGCGATATCAAAGGGGTTCATCCTCCATGGCTTGAATTTTGAACTCGACTCCAGTGATATTTCAGGCAACTCGACCCAAATTATCACTGATCTGGCAGCTGTGTTGAAAGCATACCCAAACATCAAGATTCGCCTCGAAGGTCATACAGACAGCCGGGGAGAAGCTGATGCTAATATGGCATTATCTGCCTCTAGAGCCAATGCCGTCAAAATTCGCCTGGTCAGTCTTAGCATTGATCCAGCACGCATCAATACCATTGGCATGGGAGAAACATATCCAATAACGGCAGATAAAACACAAGCATGGGAGTCGAAAAATCGGCGTGTTGAGGTGATTATTACTGACCAGTAAACGCTGAACTGTCTCAATACCAGGTTGCCAATGGATTCGATCATTAATTGACAACCGCTTTACATCGCGAATCGTAAGGCTTAACAAAAAAATGTTCCTGTCTCTGAGAAAAAATAAAGGGCGAAGTGAAGCGCTAGATCAGATCCAGACAACAACACTTCAATCTCACTTAGGAACGTGCATGAAATAACTTGAACAATGCTGGCGCAGGATTTTTGTTTCTGACGAAACGATCTCAAGAGGCGCATAGTTGTTCTACGCAACGATTGAGATGGTTTCGTCAGGAGCAAAAAGACCAGCCAGAATGTTAATGTTCAAGTTATTTCATGCACGTTCCATACTTGTTGAAGCCATCATCTCAATCGCCCAAATTAACCAATA
>JAZGEP010000353.1:0-6980 GCA_036478815.1 Methylococcales bacterium | reverse complement strand
ATACTGATTTTATTGGCTATTTCTAAAGTCAAATATCCAACATTGGATTGTTTTCAATAAATAATTCAAATTATAATCAATAGTTTACAAGATTTATGTTGCTTGATATGAACTCCGAAACTTTAGTCATAAATAGTCAATATTTTATTGAGAGTGCATATGAAAAAGAAATTCATTGTCCGGTTGTCAGATGTTAATTGATATGGGAATCGACTTATTATTAGGTAATATCACATTGAAAGACTACTAGTAGAATCACTGTAATTATCCTGGAGTTGTTGAAGGGTGAAAATTCGGGCTGACTCTTTGAAACAACAAGCAATTTTATTCTCTCAGAAATACACACTGTTATTCCACTCCTTCATGCAATTCCTTGTGAATCCAGATAGCGATACGATCATCTCACCAGCCTGATGAGTCTTCGCTGACTCTTTGAATCCACAATAAATTTTATTCCCTCAGCAATACACACTGTTATTCCACTCCTTCATACAATTCCTTGTGAATCCACATAGCAACGCGATCACCTTAGGAACGTGCATGAAATAACTTGAACATTCTGGCTTGTCTTTTTGCTCCTGACTCAACGATCTCAATCGTTACGTAGAATAACTATGCGCCTCTTGAGATCGTTTCGTCAGAAACAAAAATCCTGCGTCATAATTGTTCAAGTTATTTCAGGCATGATCCTCACCATCTGGTGAGAGATGCGGGCTAGCCACGCTTTTGGTTGCCTTTTAATTAAAAGTGATAAAATTCTCGGCTTTGCCGGGTTGAAAGTGCTAAAGTTGATCGCGCTGATTGCTTTAGAGGCTGTGAAAGTATTCAAAATAACCAATAAAAACAGTAACAAAATATCTGTAACTTGTTGATTAATTATTTCAGGAGTACGGTTTATTGCCTAATTTCAAAATACTTTCACAGTCTTTTTAGCGAAACTTGGTAACTGCGAAGATTGGCTCAAAAACTAACAAAAACGCGCAGTTACAGGTGTAAATAGGTATTTCTGAGGCGGCAATTGAATCGGTCAGGAGTAAGCCGGATATTGTTGCTAATCATATTTTGAACAGCATCATTGATCCTATGAAACACATTTTAGACGCTATAATTACTGGTTTAACTTGTATTTTATTGAGTTAAGGAACGTGCATGAAATAACTTGGTCAATTGGCGCAGGATTTTTGTTTGTCTTCAAAGCGTAGTGAAGGGCGCATAGCGAGCTATGCAACCGTAGCTGCAACGCGGAAGACAGACAAAAAGACAAGTAAGTTGACTAAGTTATTTCGTGCACGTTCCTAAGCATTGGATAGGGAGAAGAACGGTTTGAGTTTAAACAGTTATCAGAATGTTGATAGGGCGCTATTAGCAAAAGATCTCGATAAGATTCATAAAGATCTTTTGACAAAAATCGGTGAACAGGATTTTAAACATTTAAAAAAAGTGGAACGCTGGGGTAAAGTCTGTTCATTATTGGGTTATGGAAGCGCATGGATATTTCCAAATCCCATTTCTGCATTATTAATCAGTCAGGGTAGTTTTTCACGTTGGACGCTACTGACACACCCTGTTGTGCATAAAGGATATGACAAGATTACAAACATTCCATCCCGCTATACCAGTAAACAATTTGCTCGAGGCTGGCGACGATTTATTGATTGGCCAGATTGGATTACACCCGCTGGCTGGCATCAGGAACATGATGTGCTTCATCACTATAATTTGGGTGAAGAGCTAGATCCTGATTGTATACAATTGAATATGATCTGGCTTAGGCAGTCAAAAGCGCCTATGTGGGTACGCTTTTTGATTGTGGTGATAACTGCGACAACCTGGAAATTATTCTATTATGTTCCAAAAACACAGAAAGAATTACATTTGAGTCGTATTAGAAAAAATAGAGAACCAATACCTGAAATGCCGTTTAAGAACACCTGGAGTTTCTTTTCTCCAGAAGGCAGGGCTTTATGGATTGAAAATGTTTTGCCTTACATAGGCTTTCGATTCATTTTACTGCCCTTGCTATTTTTTCCTTTAGGTTCATTTGCTGTGATCAGTGTGTTATTGAACTCGATATTGGCAGAAGTATTGACCAATCTGCATTCGTTTTTGGTGATCGCTCCCAATCATGCAGGTGATGACGTGATGATGTTTGAAGAAAAATGCCAAGGTGGTCGTGGCGAATTTTACCTTCGTCAGATTCTTGGTTCTGTTAATTATCCAACGGGCTCAGATGTTAATGACTTTTTCTACGGTTGGTTGAATTATCAAATTGAACATCATTTATGGCCAGATATACCATTGAGTCAGTATCAATATGTGCAGCCTAAAGTAGTCGCTGTCTGTAAAAAACATGGAATACCTTATCGTCAGCAATCGGTGTTTAAGCGCTTGGCTAAGACCGTTGATATTATGGTTGGTCGCACATCCATGTTGAAACCATTAGAACTTTATCGAAGCAGTTCTAACATTGAAGTCTAAATATTGCAATCGCCCCACCTGTTTTGCAAAAACATGACTGGTTGTCTTCAATCGTTTATTCTCGGTTAACTACTGCGGAGCGAGGATTTAATCACTTTTGGAATTTTCCTAAGCAGAGTAGGTACATAATTTTTTGTCATGTGTGTGCGGAGAGTATAGGAGACAGTCATTTCATAGAATGGAGGTGTAAGAGTGACTATCTGTGAAGCAGATCAGCGCTTTCTAAAATTAAAACAATGGCTTGAAAAACAACTGGGTACATCAAACATACACATTGAGGCAGCATCATCAGATGCCAGTTTTCGACGTTATTTCAGAGTTATTGTGGGACAAAAGACGCTGATCGCGATGGATGCGCCACCACCACAAGAGAATGTTTCAGGTTTTGTGGCAGTATCCAATATTCTTCGTGCTGCAGGTGTTCATGTTCCAGAAATTACTGCAGGTGATGACCAACTAGGCTTTTTATTGCTCAGTGATTTTGGAAACCAGTGTTATTTTGATCAATTGTCGGAAACCAATGCGGATAGACTCTATGGAGATGCTTTTGATACGTTGATAAAAATGCAGATTCACATCGTTGGACAGACAACTGATCTACCTGTGTATGATGCATCGCTGTTGCATAAAGAACTGGAAATTTTTAGCCAATGGTTTGTCGAGCAATTATTGGGCTTGACCCTCAATGTTGAACAACGGGAGTTGGTTGACACATGTTATCACCGGCTTGTCGATTTAGCACTGGAGCAACCGCAAGTCTGTGTCCATCGAGATTTTCATTCAAGAAACCTGATGCTACTTGAAGTCAGCAACCCTGGCGTAATAGATTTTCAGGATGCTGTCATTGGCCCATTGACTTATGATTTGGTTTCTTTGCTCAGAGATTGTTATGTCAGTTGGCCGGCATCACGGGTTAAACAATGGATGAATGAGTTCTATCAACAAAGTATTCAAGCCGGTGTTTTCTCGACTGACATTACGTTAAGCCAGTATCAACACTGGTTTGATAAAATGGGCATGCAACGTCATTTGAAGGCAATCGGTATTTTCTCGCGTTTGAAGATACGCGATGGTAAACCGGATTATCTCAAGGATATTCCCAATACCATCAATTATGTGGTTGCTGTATGTGACGGAGATGACGCGCTGACTGAATTTGGCCAATTACTCAATCAAGTGATTGTTCCCGCCATGCAACAACATCCCGATTTTCAATCATGAAAGCAATGATTCTGGCTGCCGGTCGCGGTGAACGTTTACGTCCTTTAACTGATCAATGCCCAAAGCCCTTGTTACCAATTGGCGGCAAACCCATGATCGAACACTCCGTGACAACATTGGTTGAGAACGGTATCACAGAAATTATTATTAACTTGTCTTATAAAGGTGAGCAAATCCGCAAGTCGCTGGGGAATGGCAAACGCCTGGGAGCACAAATAAGTTATTCCGATGAAGGTTCTGAAGCATTGGAAACTGCTGGAGGGATTCGCCGGGCACTGTCGTTTTTCGACGAGGAACCCTTTTTGGTCATTAATGGTGATATCTACACCAATTATCCCTATGCGCAATTACGCAATCGATCTGTGAATCAAATCTATCTGGTGCTGGTTGCCAATCCAGCTCATCATTCTCAAGGTGATTTTGGTTTAGAAAACGGACAACTGACTGAACAGGCCGATCAATTATTCACCTTTTCCGGGATTGGTGTCTATCGCAAACAACTGTTTGAGCATTTGCCAGATGGTCGCAGTCCACTAGCGCCATTGTTACGCGCAACCATTCGATCGGGTGGAGCCAATGGTGAACTTTTTACTGGTGTATGGATGGATATTGGTAATTTGCAACGCTATGACGCGATAAATCAATGGTTTAATACGGACCAGTCGCAAACCTTACTATCGAAGTAATACTTCAATTCTGGATGATAGCAGTGTTGTTATTTGACAAACAGACTGCTGATGTTTATTGACGATTTTTATGTACCATTCAACTTGATCACAGCTTACAACAGTACATGCCACAATTGATCCCACGGATTGCAATTACACCCGGTGAACCTGCCGGAATTGGCCCCGATTTATGTGCATTATTATCGCACACAGCATTTCCATGCGAGCTAGTGTTGTATGCTGATCCAGACTTGTTGATGAATCGAGCTCAACAACTCGGTATTACGCTTGAGCTGAAGCCAGTTGATTTTTCACAACCAGCTAGCATACCGACACCAGGACAGTTGTCGGTGCAGTCGGTTAAACTCAGGCAATCTGTTATAGCCGGCAGATTAGATGTAGACAATGCCAGCTATGTACTTGAATCACTCACGTTGGCGGCGCAAGCCTGTAGCAATGGATTGTGTCAGGCACTGTGCACAGGGCCGATTCATAAAAGCATTATTAATCAGGCTGGAATTACATTTAGTGGACATACAGAGTTTTTGGGAGAATTGACTGGAGGGGCTCCAGTAATGATGTTGGCATCGCCCACTATGCGCGTTGCTTTGCTGACGACTCATATACCTTTGCGCACGGTTGCTGATCAAGTGACATCGCAGCGATTAAAAACAGTCTTGGGCATTCTGCATCACGATTTACGAACCCGATTTGGGCTTGCCGATCCACATATTATTGTTTGTGGTCTTAACCCACATGCAGGAGAAGATGGACATCTTGGCACTGAAGAAATCGAAATTATTGAGCCGACACTCAACCAACTCAAACAACAAGGAATGACACTGATTGGCCCATTACCAGCAGATACAGTTTTCACAGCGCATCACTTGCAACACTGCGATGCGGTATTAGCGATGTATCATGATCAAGGACTCCCACCCCTGAAACAAACCGGTTTTGGAAAAGCCGTGAATATTACCTTAGGCTTACCCATTATTCGCACCTCTGTTGATCATGGCACAGCGCTAGATCTGGCAGCAACCGGCAATATTGATACCGGTAGTTTTCAGCTGGCAATTGAGCTTGCCACAAAGCTGGCAAACAATTGTGTTTAACACATGAAACACAAACCACGCAAACGTTTTGGTCAGAATTTCCTCACTGACCAACAAGTTATCTTTAGCATTATCAATGCGATTCACCCACAACAAGATCAACATCTGGTTGAAATCGGTCCAGGGCAGGGCGCATTGACCAGCTTGCTGGCAGATACCTGTCAACAGCTGGATTTAATTGAAATTGACCGCGATTTGGTTGCACGACTCAACAGGCAATATGCTGACAAAACGCATCTGGTTATTCACCAGTTAGATGCATTAAAACTTGATTTATCCGAGTTGTTACCACTATCCAACAACCCGCTGGATGTCTCAGGAAAAATGCGTTTGATTGGCAACTTACCCTATAACATTTCAACACCGTTGTTGTTTCATGTGCTCAAGCAATCGCATTCGATTACCGATATGCATTTTATGCTGCAAAAAGAAGTTGCTGATCGGCTTGCAGCACAGCCTGGTAATAAACAATATGCTCGACTCACAGTGATTACACAGTATTTGTGTAAAGTCAGCAAGCTATTTGATGTTGCTCCAGAAAGTTTTAATCCGCAACCCAAAGTCTGGTCAAGTTTCGTGAAACTGACCCCCCATTCAGAACCGCCGATTGTTATTGATTCTTTTCAGGTATTTAACACAGTTGTCACCCAGGCATTTTCACAACGCCGAAAAACTTTGCGCAATACATTATCAAAACTACTTTCTGCAGAACAAATAAAATCAGTCGATATTGATCCAGGCCGACGTGCAGAAACCTTGAGTCTGGAAGAATTTGCGCAGTTATCGCGACTGGTAAATGAGCACTTTTGATACGATAATCGAAATAATCAGCGATTCTCAAAGTTACGAGCAAAAAAATAAAAGTCTGTACTGTATAGTGGCAGAATAACATTCAGATTGTCACAAAGACAATTAAAGGATAATATTGTATTGAAATCAATGTTCTGTATTTTTATTAATCAGACGGATTCCGCAAAATACGGCTGACAACAACGCAGCTACAGCAATGAATCAACATAGTCTGATAACGTACTGAAAAATAAGGCGTTTTAGGAATTGACCAGGTTAAGGTGCGCAGAGCGTTGATTTTAAAGGAAAAACACCTGGTTTTGGAGGTGAATGATGAGGGAATGGATGACAAAGTTGCCAGTGCGCCGCAAACAGCCTTTTTCGGCTTTTAAATTCAATGGGTTGCAAAGGTAGAGTGTTATTGACCGGACTTTATGAACGGGATGAAAACTCTAATACACCAAGCCCATGTAATTGACTCACCGAATTTGAATGCAAAGGATGTAGTATTAAACGTATTTTCAGTGGATATGCAGCGTCTTCAATTTTCTTTGCAAGCAATTAACCCTATTGATTTGCCAAGTTATAACTAAAGTTTCGGGGTTCAAAAAAACAAAACAAGCCATTGATTAACAAGGATAATAGCGCCCTAAAAGAGTATAATATAGGTTGACTTGAAATCACCATACAACTCAGATAGGACGCACAT
>JAZGEP010000352.1:0-13856 GCA_036478815.1 Methylococcales bacterium | reverse complement strand
TTTTTGTCCGTCTTCCGCGTTGTAGAAACAGTTGCGTAGCTTGCTATGCGCCTATTTCTACGCCTTGAAGACGAACAAAAATCCTGCGTCAAACTTTCGTATATTATTAAATCCTCGTTCCTAAGGAACGTGCATGAAATAACTTGAACATTCTGACTAGTCTTTTTGCTCCTGACTAAGCGATCTTAGTCGTTGCGTAGAACAACTATGCTCCTCCTGAGATCGCTTAGTTAGAAACAAAAACCCTGCGCCATAATTATTCAAGTTATTCCATGCACGTTCCTAACAGTAGCAAAGCGGGAAGCGATTAAACCGAGATGAGGAAAATAATAGATTTTTTCCGCACACAAGTATATCCTACCGAGCTTTTTTAAATACGTCGAATTCAATTCTATGCAACCAATTCTTAATATCGCAATACGTGCCGCCCGGGCTGCCGGGAAAACCATTTTTCGTGCGATGGATCATATGGACGAGCGCAAGATTACCCATAAGTCACACAATGATTATGTTAGCGATATAGATCACCAGGCCGAGAAAGAAATCATTGAGATTATTCGGCGCGCTTATCCGAGTCACTCTATTTTGGCAGAAGAAAGTGGTCAAGTTGATGGTGACGATTTTGTCTGGATTATAGACCCGCTGGATGGAACAACCAATTATCTGCATGGCTTTCCGCAGTTTTCTGTGTCCATTGGAGTACAGCACAAAGGACGCATGGAACATGCGGTGATTTATGATCCACTCAAAGAAGAAATATTCACCGCATCCCGTGGAGATGGTGCGTCACTAAACAATCGTCGTCTCAGAGTCACACCCATTAAAAAACTCAATGGTGCATTATTAGGCACCGGAATTCCATTTAAAGATCAGCGCTATATGGACGAATATTTGCAAATGCTTAAGGTATTAAGCAAAGATGCTGCTGGAATCAGGCGGGCTGGATCTGCAGCACTGGATCTTGCTTATGTAGCAGCTGGTCGTCTCGATGGTTTTTGGGAACTGGGATTGATGCCCTGGGACATGGCCGCTGGAATTTTGTTGATCACAGAAGCGGGTGGTGTGGTCACCGACATTGATGGGGGCGACTTGTACATGAAATCAGGCAATTTGCTCACTGCCAATCCAAAACTGCATGTACAGATGCTAAAGCTGATTGATCAATATATTCCAGACAAGCTGAGGACGTCATAACCGTTGACTTTCTGACACTCCTTAAGGTGGTTTGACGGAATAAAGTTACCAAGATTGCGCAGGATTTGTTTCTGACCGAACTATCTCAAGAGGCGCATAGTCATTCTACGTAACAGTTGAGATTGCGTTGGTCAGGAGCAAAAAGACAAGCAAGGTTGGTAACTTTTTTTCGCCAAACCACCTAAGACTAATGATTGACTTCAGCTTCTAACCGCTCAAACTTGGCGAATAAGCTGTCTTGGTCTTCAACATAATCAGGATCATTAATGATGCAATCCACTGGACAGACTTCCACGCATTGCGGGGTATCAAAATGACCAACGCATTCTGTGCAGTGTAGCGGTTCAATATCATAAATAACCTTGCCTTCGCTAATCGCATCATTCGGGCATTCGGGTTCACAAACTGCGCAGTTAATGCAAGTATCCAGTATTATTAGTGCCATTATTTGCTTATTTAAATTTCAATACTGTCGGGCAACATCGATCGTCCTGACAACTCTAACAATGCTCGCTCTACATCCGCAGGTACAAACTCAGTAACTGGCCCGCCAAATCGTGCAATTTCACGGATAATGCTGGATGAGATGAAAGTATATTGGGTTGATGCTGCCAGAAACAAGGTATCAAGCTGTGGTGATAACTGTTGATTCATGCCCGCCATCTGGAATTCGTATTCAAAATCCGAGACTGCGCGTAACCCTCTGATGATAATTGTAGCGCCTTCATCACGTGCACAGTCTACCAATAAGCCATTAAAGCTGATAACAGAGACATTGCTATATTGACGAGCGGTGTGCGATGCAAATTCAAGACGCTGATTAAGTGTAAACAAAGTTTGCTTGGTAATGCTGTCAGAAACAGCAATAACCAGTTCATCAAAGATCGTAGATGTGCGTTGAATCAGGTCGATATGACCATTGGTCATAGGATCAAATGTGCCAGGGTAGATTGCTTTGTTTGCCATTTGTGTTAGTTTTGAAGTCTGTCTGCGTTCATGATTGTCAATCATTTCGAAGACTGTGGGTCTTGTTTGAGCATTCGGTATTATGAACTATGTTTGAGTTTGTTGATACTGTTTGACTAAGAACCTGTTCAAGTTCCGGCTGTAAGGCGTATCACTGCGTTAAAAGTGATTTCTAAATTCTCAAATACTCCTAGCTATGTAACTATTAGATTAGCACTTCCGTAGTGCCAAAAATCAAGTCAAGACTTGGAAGTGATTAAACCCTCACTCTTAAGGGAACGTGCACGAGATAACTTCGACATCTGACTTGTACTTTTTGTCCATCTTCTGCGTTGCAGAAACAGTTACACAGCCCACTATGCGCCTATTTCTACGCCTTCAAGACAAACAGTGATTTGACGTAAAGGCCTACGCCAGTTGTCGCAGTTATTCCGTGTGCGTCCCTGTTATTAAAAGTTCAAATGTAAATAATTCACAGAAAAACGTTATTGATATCCATATCCTGTCAATATAAATAGCTGTTAGTTTTACATGCTTATCAGATGGAGTGTTCTGTAAGACATTCCAAGGTGGATTGGAGGAGAGTATTAATGTCTGTCACAGTTGCAACGTTCAACTTGAATAACTTATTTTCAAGATTTAATTTTCGGGCAGAAATCAACAGTATTCCCCAAATAGTGGATGGTGGGATAACACTTAGCTTTGATACAGAAGGATTCAAGGCTCGTACCTTTGTAGGACGCTTGGTTAAAGCCAAGGATGATGACGAGACATTTAAAATTGCTGCGAGAATAAAAGCAATGGATGTTGATGTGTTAGCTGTTCAAGAAGTTGAGCACATTGAAATCCTGAAACAATTTAATCGTGATTATCTGGATAACCGCTATCCTCATGTGGTTTTAGTCGAAGGCAACGATTCCAGATTGATTGATGTTGGTGTTCTCTCCAAACTGCCGATCGGTGCAATCGTTTCTCATCAAACAGCCACACATCCTGCTGAGCCTGAAAAAAGAATCTTCAGTCGTGATTTATTGCAAGTCGAGATACTGAATCAGCATGGCACTAAGCTGTTTAATTTGTATAACACCCATTTAAAGAGCCATTTTGTATCGTTTGGTCAGGATCCAGTTCATGGACAAAAACTTGCGAATACTAGAAGACAACGACAGGCAGAAACAGTCTCTGCAATCATCAGTCGCATGGAACGATCAAATAGCAAGTTTATGCTGGTTGGAGATATGAATGATCCACCTGAATCAGCGTTTCTTCAAGCAATGCAAACAGTTGATGGTATTGAATTGCAGAATGCTTTAATGAATGCCAAGGAAACGGGTCCCCCCAAACAGGAGACAGAAGGCCAGGGTCAAGGCCCACAAACTACAAACTGGACTCATCGATTTAATCAAACTGGGGAATTTCCTCGCTATGAACAATTAGATCAAATCTGGTTAAGTCAGGCGCTGAATGAAAAATTTATAGATGCTTTTATCGAACGCAGAACCAAACATACAGGTGATGGTAGTGATCATGACCCAGCTTGGGTTGTTTTGAATATTTGATTAAGAGGATATTATGAAAACTTTTCTAATCAGTTGTTTTACATTCATTATTCTCGGCATGATGACCACTGCTAATGCACAAGTGCAGTTATGGAGGTTCATGGGGGTTATGGGGTCCAGAGGACACAATACTTGATTATTTCAATCATCTTCGTTAATTAAGTATTGTGTCCCCATAATTTGTTTCATAATTTGCATTGGGAAAGCCCAACTGGGTTGTCGATCAAGTTCATGCGTATGACGGTGTTGTATTTCATGATGTCACTGAGCGTAAATGGGCCGAGAAGGGCATTGAAAGCGGTGTGGATGGTTTGATTTGCGTTAACAACCGAGCTGGTGGTCATAGTGGAACAAGGTAAGCGCAGGTTCTGTTTGATGAACTAGCAGATCTGCAATTACCATTGATATGTGCGTGGGGATTGCCACACCAGCCGAATATCAACAAGCACAAAAGATTGGTTATGCTGGCGTGCAAATGGGTACGCGATCTATAGCCTCAACCGAGTGTCAGGTGAGTACTGCTTACAAACAAGCGATTGTCGAGCCAGATGAGCATGATATTGTGCACAGTGAGCGTGTTAACGGTAATATTCACATTTTCATCTGGTTGTTATTTTGTTCTAATTCTGCTTAGGATCATTATCTGCGGTTTAGTTTACGCTTGATGTAATAGTAAAGAGATTGTTACAAAAAACCATGGGATTAGCGGCTTGAAAGATTAAAACTAAGCGGTTTAGTTGCAATCAAGTTGACTGACCCCTTGATTTACCTTGATTTACAACTGACCCCTTGATTTACAATCAACTTCATATGCAACGATAGTCATTGGTTGTGCTTTAAATGGAAAGCCCTGCTGTGCTTCCATCCATGCCGTTGTTATATCTAGTGAAGTATATAGGGCTGGGCTTTTTGCTCGATTAAAGCGGCCACCATATCTTTTGGCTCCATTGCCTAAAAGTGGGGCGAATGCCCACATGGGATGATGGGCTCTATAAACAGTACCTGTAAATTGAAATGTCGGGAAGTACCTGATCATAATTAATTTAACAAATTTTGCGCAGGATTTTTTTCAGCTTCAAGGCGCATAAATAGGCGCATAGTGAGCTATGAACTATTTATGCAACGCCGAAGATGAGAAAAAAGACAAGCAAAATGTTAAATTAATTATGATCAGGTACTTAGGGAGATGGAAACAAATAATCATCCAATATTGCCGGTCTTTTTGTCCGTCTTCTGCGTTGTAGTAACAGTTACATAGCCTGCTATGCGCCTGATACTACGCCTTGAATACGAACAAAAACTATGCCCAATATTGAAGATTATTTATTTCCAGGTCCCTTATACTCAAGCGTAGCCGCCGTCAGCAATACGAGAAAGATAGTCTTTAACTGCTTTAGCTCGCCCTTCCTTCATCAAATCTTCAGCCATTTTATCACCAAAAGAATGCAATGGCTGAGAACGAAACTAGGCAAACGCTCGGCCTACACTGCTTGACCACTCTGTAATACGGTTAATTATTTCCACCGTATCTCGTAACCTTGCCTGTGTTGCTTTGCTCTTTTAGCCTTGCCGTTTTTGAAACAGAATCTCTGGGTAACCCAGTGACTTCAGCAAGATCACTTTTAGTGATATGTAATTCTTTTGCTAATGCGCCAAACTTCGGTAATTTATTAAATCCTCACTCCTTATCATTCTCTTTCAAAATCATGTGGTTGTTGTTCGCACTACGCTTTTCAACTTGGCATACTCAAACCAACCTTTAGCAAGCATAGATCGAATAAACTCTAACGTGATCCCGCGTTTGTGGATGTGCAGCCTCATTGTCGGATGGCGCTGCGCTTATCCAACCTACGGACTTCTGGCTATCCCATTAAAAAAATAGCGCGTTATTTGACACATAAAGCTGCGGCATATCACGCAGCTATTCCTCGTTTATTTAAAATTACTACATGTTCCACACATAACTGTCCCTATCTTGCTGATTTTTATATTTTTTAATATTGGCATGTTATATGCTTTTAGATTGTCAGTGTTCACACGCTTCGGCTTCTGCAGAGATAAAAAAATATAGGGGAAGTTCCATGGAAATCAGTAACCAAACATCATTCCGCGCCATCATTACCATTTTATTGTTTCTGTTTGTTTACAGCGCAGGCATTATCGCAGCGACCAATGCTTTTGACGAAACCGTCATGCATCCTAAAATTCCGTTGCTGGATGAACAGAAACAACACGTTCTAAACAGTGGAAGACCGTACAGCCCCAAAATGACCTGTGGAACCGGAAGTGGTTGTCATGATTACGAGTCGATAACCCACGCCTATCATTTTGAATTTGGACGTGATGAAGCTTCAGACGATTATGGCGCGTTGCACGGTCTTCCACAATTGATGTCACCCGGGTATTTTGGTGGATACAGCTGCATGAGCGGCAGTAATCCGGTTACGCTTGCCAAAATTGATAATTCTGCCAATCCACTATTGTTTGCCGATAATGGCTCGCCAGGTTTTGTGCGTGATTGTTTAAGCTGTCATGTTGGCGGTGGTTTTGGTGAAAAAGACAGGCGTAACCGACGTTATGACCTAACACCTGATGCAGAAATTCCACCTTATGATGGTGATTATTATACGCGTGGCTGGTCGAATGAAGTCGGCTTTATGGATGACACGGATGACAGTGAGCTGCATAAATGGAACTGGAAAAAAAGTGGCGTTGCCGAAGCTGACTGCATGTTGTGTCATGCCAAATTCAGTGATTTGACCAAGCCGGCAATTCTTGGTCCTGATGATGGCGCCGGGGAGACTGCAAATCCTGTGGATGCGTATAACAGGATCTTGCGCCAAAGAAAATTTATTCGTGGCGGATTCTTTCGCTATCAAGCATCAGCCATCTGGGAGTTCCTGCCTTCCTATGTTGACGGACAACCCAAGCGACTGATGACTGTTGAACGTGAGATTCAGGAAGCTGAAGATGGAGATGACAATTTGCCTAATTATGAACTTAAAGTTTCAGAAACTGGTGAACCGATATTGAATTGGGATCCAAGCGCTTTCGATGCAGAAGGCAAAGCCCATATTAAAATGTTGCGCTTTCCTGGTAACGATAACTGTATGATTTGCCACAGGACAGCTAATTCACGTCGTGGATTCTTTGGTTTTGGTGATGATGCCGTCTCTGAAATTGACGACGATGGCGTACTCGAAGAAGATTATAAAGATGATGTTCACAAAGGCAAAATCTTTACTGAGGCAAATGGCGAAAAACGTGCGATTGAAAACTGCAACACCTGTCATTCACGTGCTTATTTCAAAGAACCATTCAGAAATGTTGATTTAAACCTCAACCATAACTTTCTGAAAGGCGATTCAGACATGGATATTCGCAATGATCTGGATTACGCTCCGTATGCAAAATCCTGCGAGCATTGCCATCAGGAGACTCAAAATCCGATCATCCCTTCAGGCCAGGCTACGATTCTGGATGCCCACAGAGAACTCTGGAAAGCCAACAAGGATATGGCTGGATATGCCAAATCACAACTGACTAAAATCACCAAAACACATCTGGATGTTGTCGCCTGTCAAACCTGTCACATTACCGGCAAAAAAGATCGCAGAGGTGATGATCTGACGCCGTTGTACCGTTATCGAGAAGCGGCAGATGGCGTGCAAAAAATATTTCCTTACAATCCAAAGTATCGCTATTACTGGATGGATCAGACCAATAAACATCCTCTCTCTAAATACGAAAGAAACCTTGCATTTGTACCTGGCGAAGACGATGAGGGTAAACCCATCGGCATCATTAATGATCCTGTTACTGGAAATGAATGCGGTCGTGTTTCTGCTCGCATTTCTCATGGTAGCCTTCGCTACGGTGAACCTGAAACTTACGAGGCTTATGTGTGCTTGAAAAAGTCATACGATAAAGTCGTAGCCGATTTAGGATTGCCGAATCCAAATACACAATTGGTATGGATCTCATCCAATAGTTATGTGTTATCACATAATGTACGACCATCTACAGAGGCAATGCCATGCGTCGATTGCCATACGCGCAAACAAAGTGGGGCATGGAGTTCATTGGTATCTGCTTCTGGCAAACTGGGTGAGGCAAATATTAAGGAAGTGACCACGCTGCCAGCCAAACGTCTGGTTGACGAAGGTATTGTCAAACTCGGACTTGACTATATGAAGGTCGATGATGCCGGTGTTGTAAGTATGAATGTTGGTGACATTTTGTATTCAACCAAGGTCGATTCATTCATGACTATTCTCAAATCCAGTAGCGCAATCGTTGCAGAAGGTGAGTGGAAAATAGCAGAAGACATCAATCAAGCGCTGGACAAGGCCGGCTTGCATGGAACTATTCGCGAATTGGCCACACAGCAACTGGATGCCAATAGGGTTGGTTATATCCACAATACCAAAGGCGACACTTTTATCAGAAAGGCTAATGTAATGATTAACCTTGATGACCCAGTGAACAATGCAATCATGCCTAAAACCCGGGTAAAAATGCTTGTTCGAAAAAATGGTCCTGATGTCGCCGACTGGATTCGCAGTCAGGGCTTGGGTGAGCTTGCTTCGGATACGATTTATTTTGGTCTGAATAATCAGGATAAATCGGCAATCCAGTTTTTACCCAGCGCTCCCGCACTGATCAAAATAGCCTATCGTGGCAGTGCGACTGTTCCGTCAGGTGTCAGCGTTCTCGCATCGATCGACGGAGGCGAAATTATCGCCATGGATCAGTCATCAATTGTTGCGATTCAGCCAAACACAGATCAAGCAGAAGGTTTTGTCTTGTTCAAAACGCCGCATAGTGGATATTTTGCTTTGGCTGATATCTAGTCCGGTAGTGAAGTATTGTGATGGAAAGACTGCGCCAAATGAGTCACCAATATTATTCAGCGTTGCCTATCCATCACTTTGATTCGTGGTGGAAAATAGCAATCAGCGTCATTGTGATGTCAGAAACTATTGATGCGCAGTGATGGCGATTTGAACACATAAAATACGGAAATAACGATATGGATCGTAGAAATTTTATACGCATCTCTTCAATCGGTACAGCAACTGGAATTATAGCGCCAACGCCTGTATTGGCTTGTGCTGACACGATGGCTGGTGGCGTGTACTACACAAAAGATGCGCCAGGTCGCTGGAGCAAGAAAGTCAAAGGTCACTGGCCAAACCTGGAGATATCCAGAAAAGACAAGCAGACAGACATTCGTGTTGTTACCTTGCATGAAATGTTGGGCTACGAACACTATATTATCAAGCACATGGTGTTGGACAAAAACTTCAGGTTTATCGCAGAACAATTGTTCGACCCAATAAAGAATAAAAAACCAGTCTCGGAATTTTCACTCGGTGACTATAGTGGCCGAGTACATGTGTTGAGTGTTTGCAATACGCATGATAGCTGGTTGAATCTGGTGGATATATAGCTAAGGAATGTGCATGGAATAACTTGAACAATTCACTTGTCTTGTTGCTCATCTTCGGTGTTGCGATAACAGTTACATCGCTCACTATGCGCTTGTTTTCACGCCTTGAATATGAACAGTAATTTGACAACAATGGCCTACGTCAATTGTTCAAGTGATTCCATGCACGTTCCTTACTGCAAACTCCACAAGTGTTTTCATAAACAGGCTTTAAATTACATAGATAACCTAACAACAGCGGTCAATAGTTTCCGCTAGCTTTTTTGGCGAAATAAAATGCATCATAAAAATAAACCACATCGTAATCACTGCACTTCAACGGCTAAAACAGAACCAAACGAGAAAGACAGCCTGATTACACAATTTCTACCCTGGCTTGCCGGCATCGGTTTTGCTGTCGGCAACACGGTTGCATCAACCAGCTGTACGGTGCCCCAAACAGGCAAATGCACTGGTTGTGGCGGTTGTGCTGTGGCACTGGGTGCACTGGTGGTCTGGGCTTTACGTAACCAATCCAATGGCAAAGAATTCTATCTCGATGAGCAAGGTCAAGATGAGTTTGACAGTCAAGCGAACAATCGATAATTCGCTGACATAGTTTCATTGCGATGCGATCATTGAAAGCCGTGTTGTGCTTATGCACAGTTATGTTTGCACTGCCCGTGTATGCCGGATATTTTCACGGTTTCATTTCCAGCAAGCTACAAGTGGATAACCGTCAGGTATTCTCACGTAATAGTCGTCAGTTAGCTGAGAGCTGGGGTGACTTTTATTACGACGATCAGTCAGATAATTTACATGCTGGCTTCCTGGTCGGTGCGCGCTATCAGGATGCCAGTCCTCATTATGAAATATATCGTGCTTTTGTGCGTAAGGGGTTTAAGGCACTGAATTCTGAAGTGACTCTCGGGCGTTTTGAACGTGCAGATAATCTTGGTATGTATTCAATCGATGGTGGCAACTTTCGCTATTCATTGAATCAACTGAGTGTTGACTTTTATGCAGGGAAACCTCGCCGCATTGAAGATTTGAAATCAGAACGTGGTGATTCTGTTTTTGGTACAGAAGCCATTGTTAAACTCAAGCCAGAATGGCGCAGCCAAGCAATTCCAGTCACCATTGACAAAACCTATATTCGCCTCGGCTATCAACGTTTCAAATTCAAGAATGTCGCTCACAGGCTTGAGTTCGGCACTCAGATTGAAGGAAAAATCAACACTGGTTGCTGTAGCAGTTATCAATTAACAAGTTCTGGCACTTATCAACTCTCACAACAACAGTTCAGGGATTTTCTGGTTGAAGGGCTGATTAATGTCAATAAAGACATTCGCGTAAGAGGGCGTTACCAGCGCTATAAACCAAAGGCATCACTGTTAACTTTCCGTGAGCGGTTTTTCCAGTTTCTTACCCGTGAAAAACAACAATTATACGAAATCGGGTTTCAGCATCGACTTCAATACGATATTAAATGGTATTTACACGGATTACGGGTTACGCGCTCCAGTGCATTCACAGGCTATGGCGCTAAAGTCGGTTTTGAAGTCAAACACTGGCCTAATCTGACTTTATATGGACAGTTTCATTATCTTGATTATGGATCAGACAGCGCAAAGAGTCTGTATTTTGGGGTTCGCACCACCCCAACATCAAAACTAACGCTACATCTTCGTACTGTGCTGCGTGATGAACAAAAACAACTCAATGGCTCAAATCGCGTTATCGGCGGCGATCTGGAAATTCAATACATGATTGAAAATGATCTTATCGTTTCTATGGATGGCACTTATATATGGAATAGCAAGCGTTCCGGCGAATATCTTGGCAGTGTGAAAATCACTTATTACTTCGATTATTTCAAACCCAAGGAATCGCAGTGAAGCTGATATTCAAAACAATTACATTGTTGCTGCTGTCATTGATCTGTTATCTATCGGTGGCCGCCGATGTGACTGACAAGCCGACTGAAGAAGAGCAAAAGTGGTGGGAAAAACGCTACGAACGCGCCGATATTAAATTTCCACACAATGTTCATATCGGCATTATTGATCAGGAAGGTGATGCTTGTATGTTGTGTCATTCATTTTACAAAAATAAAGTGACTGATGAACAACAACTCAAACAATTAACCACCATTTCCAATGAACCATTAAAAGCAATCTGCCACGACTGTCATGTCACCGAGCTGAGAGGGCCATGGCGTTGTGTGTTATGCCATGATGATCGCGAAAAGATCTGGCCTGACAACCATAATTTTAACTATATCGACCATCATGGTGAAGATGCCAGACATGATGAAACAACTTGTAATGAATGTCATATTGATCGCAGTTTTTGTACCGATTGCCACATGAAACGCGATACCACGGGTGAAGATTATCACCCGCTCGGATATCGCACCATGCATGGTATGGAAGCACGGATGATGTCATTTAACTGCGCGCGTTGCCATAACTCCTTTTATTGCATTAATTGCCACAGCAGTCGCTGAAAATGAAACAACAAAACATAACAATCATTTACCAAATAGTGGCAATCTTATTATTGTCTACATTCTCTAACTTGTCCCTTGCAGTTGATACGTTTGATATTTCACTGGAACGCGGAGAGTTGATACTGACACCAAACCACGGTGGCGATGGCTCGGCGTGGGGCAAAGAAGAATGCGCAATCTGTCATGTACGCAAACTGATTCATGACGATGCGCCGGTGATTCGCAATATTGTACGAAAAAAAGGTTATGACACCTGCACAGGTTGTCATGGTAGTAATGGCACGAACAAACCCAGATATTGCACAACCTGTCATAACAATGAAGATTTGCCTGATAAACCAAGCTTAATCGGTCATTTGAATCATAATTTCGTCGTTGGAACCGACAATGAGCTTGGAGATTCACACTGTATCACTTGCCATCAAAGCCCGGACATGGATGGTGAATTGGAGCTGGATACTGATTTCACGGTGTTTCCTGATGCCCAAAATGTAATGGCTCCGTATCAGGAACAAGCTGAATTTTGTCTGCGCTGCCACAATCGCGACCATCAACAACCTGATTTTAAAATCAACGTAAAAGACTACCGCAACCCTCTGGTCGCCATGGATGACAATTTTAATCATATCGATTTTCACGGTAAAACCCATGGTAGTGGTGAGCGTACTTATGCTGGACTTAGACAATCTGATTATCACTACAAACAAACAGTGCAATGCGATGATTGCCATGCTGTGCATGGAACAACCAATCCAAAGTTGATCATTGATTCGTCACTGGTTGGGGCGAAAAAGCTGGATCCCGGTTTTCGCGATCAAAACTATCCCGTCCATGTCGTGAATGGTAATTACTCTGACCTGTGTGTGCTCTGCCATCAAATGGATGAAATTGTTGAAGACGGTGAAATACCGACCCGCAATGGACTCTCTGGTGTACATGACGTTACAAGTGATTGTAGAACCTGCCATCGCCACGGACTGGCTACACAAACAGGCTTGTAATGCGTGAAATGATGATTGCACTCATCTTGCTTAGGCAATTGGCAATCAATAACATACCCAGATTGCGCAGAATTTTTGTTTGTCTTAAGTCTTGTTGCGTAGGGCTCATAGTTGGCTATGCAACCGAAGCAACAAGACTTAAGACAGACAAAAAGGCAAGTAAGGTGGGTATGTTGTTGATTGCCAGTTTCCTTACATATCCAGTTGTGGTAACTGCCGTAAACACAGAAAAAAAGGAAAAGCCTGAAACGCCACCATTACATCATGTGATTGATGTCAAGGTTGCTGATGAGGTTGAGTTGCCTGCGACCATGCCGCTCAAAGAAAAACGCAAACTCCAATGTAAAACCTGTCATGGGATTAAAGATATTAAAGACATGGAATTTGAAGATGTTGACAAAAACGATCCCGATTTTCTACGTGGTGGGCCTTACCAACCACTCACTGAATTTTGTACTCACTGTCATCAGAAAAAACAATATGAACGACCCAATATCCACGTTATGCTCGATGACAAGGGCGAAATAAAGAAGAAAAGCTGCAAGTTTTGCCATGAAAAAGTACTGGATCGTGACAAATCCTATCAACTGGATGAAATTAAATTACGCATTCCCGCAGATCAACTCTGTTATGGCTGCCATCTGAAAACCCCCCATCTTAATGCCATGGAGCATCAGGTAGAGCCTGAAGAGGATCGCGCCAAATTAATGAAACAGTCGGCCAAAAAACACGGCATTATTCTGCCTTTAAGCCAGGACGGAAAAGTCATGTGCGTCACTTGCCATACACCGCATCAACCGGGTGTCATCGAAGATCACCTGCCAGCGGCAAAACAAGTATCAGACGCTGATGTAAAAGACGGGATTCAGTACAAAAAAAGCAACCCTTGGCAAGAGGTGATTGCAGAAGACAAACGTGAACGCATCCAGAAAATGTTAAACGAATCAACAACAAAATCCAAACCAATGACGACACAACTGGAACTTAACTATAAACAAATTGAAAAAGAGGTTTTGCTGCGCTTACCTGCAAAAGACGGAACCTTGTGTCTGGCGTGTCATGCGTTTGATGAATAGTTAGGAACGAGCATGGAATAACTTGAACAATTCACTTGTCTTTTTGCTCATCTTCGGTGTTGCGAAAACAGTTACATCGCTCACTATGCGCCTGTTTTCGCGCCTTGAATATGAACA
>JAZGEP010000351.1:0-6042 GCA_036478815.1 Methylococcales bacterium | reverse complement strand
GAGGGCAATAGTCCGCAGGCCGGATAAACGCAGTACCATCCAGGAACGGAGCCTCGACAAACTCACAATCGCCGGATAATGCTACGACTTATCCGGCCGGGCTCAAACTTTCTCTGCTTAGGTAACGCGCAATCAATAACCCACCAGTATTGCGCAGGATTGTTGTTTGTCTTCAAGGCGCAGGGAGCATAGCGGGCTATGTAACCGAAGTTGCAACGCAGAAGACAGGCAACAAGACAAGTAATACTGGTGGGTTATTGATTGCGCGTTGCCTTAAGTCCTCGCTCCTGAGAGAAAGTGGATGAAAGTAACCCCCGTTTCCTAAACAAATTTACATATTCAATGACACATTCACATATGCAACGTAAAGGTATTTTACTGGCTGGTGGTTCTGGCACGCGACTACACCCGCTCACACAGAGTATCAGCAAGCAACTGCTGCCGGTCTTTGACAAGCCGATGGTGTATTATCCGCTTTGCGCACTCATGCTGGCGGGAATTCGTGAGATTTTGCTGATTACCACACCGCATGATCAACCATTGTTTGAAAATCTGTTAGGCAACGGTGAGCAATGGGGGATTGAAATTGAGTATGCGGTTCAACCCGAACCCAATGGTTTGGCAGAAGCATTTATTATAGGCAAAAAATTTGTTGCTGATCGGCCCAGTTGTTTGGTGCTGGGAGATAATATTTATTACGGGCATGACTTTCAGAAATCACTGGAAAATGCCAATCAACAAGAGCAAGGTGCAACCGTGTTTGGTTATTGGGTCAATGATCCTGAGCGCTATGGTGTTGTTGAGTTCGACGCGGAAGGTAAAGCGATTGGCGTCGAAGAAAAACCCAAGCATCCCAAATCAAACTATGCAATTACTGGCTTGTATTTCTACGATCAACAAGTGACTGAAATGGCGGCATCGTTACAGCCATCTGCACGAGGTGAGCTGGAAATTACTGATTTGAATCGAATTTATTTGCAGCAAAACCAATTACAGGTTGAACGCCTGGGACGTGGTATCGCCTGGTTGGATACTGGAACGCATCGTTCATTGATGCAAGCATCAAATTTTATTCAGACCATCGAGGAAAGACAAGGCTTGAAAGTCTGTTGTCCCGAAGAAATTGCTTATACTGCAGGATGGATTGATGCGAATCAATTACAACAAATTGCCGATCAGTTAAGCAAAAATGAGTATGGGCAGTATCTATATAGCATTTTAAAACAAGGACGTCCTGTATGAAAGTGACAGAAACAAAATTGCCGGGAGTTAAGCTGATTGAAACGGATTCTTTTGTTGATGATCGTGGCTATTTCAAAGAAACATGGAATAGTCTGGGTTATCTCGAAAAAGGTATTAATGAATCGTTTGTGCAAGATAATTTTTCGTTTTCAAAAGCCAAAGTATTGCGGGGATTACATTTTCAAAATCCGCAAGGGCAGGGCAAACTGGTCTCTGCGATTCAAGGTGAAATCTTCGATGTTGCTGTTGATATCCGTCCCGATTCACCCCATTACAAGCAATGGCTTGGTATCATACTAAGTGACCAGAATCATCATCAACTGTATATTCCGTCAGGGTTTGCTCATGGGTTTTGTGTGTTAAGTGAAACGGCAATGGTCAGTTACAAATGTACAACGCATTACCTGCCACTCGCGGAGCATTGTCTGCGCTGGGATGATCCACAAATAGATATTGGCTGGCCGATTAGCAATCCAATATTGTCAGACAAGGATGCTGAAGGTTATTTGCTTGAAAATTTACCTAAAGACGCAATTCCTTTTATCAACTAACAGACAAAACAGTATTTGATGATTCAATCTAATTCGATGCGTATTCTACTCATTGGTCATAATGGTCAAGTTGGCAGAGAGTTGCAGCGGACACTCGCTTGCCTTGGAACAGTGATTGTAGTCGATCGTTCCTCAACTCGTTATACAATTGATTTACGTGATGAGCGCTCTATTCGTTCAACTGTCGAGGCTATCAAACCAGATTTGATTGTTAATGCAGCAGCGTATACAGCTGTTGATAAGGCTGAGACCGATGTTGCAACTGCTGAAGCAGTCAATGCGATCGCGCCGGGTATTCTGGCACAAGCGGCAGGTGATTGCGGTGCTGGTCTTGTGCATTATTCCACTGATTATGTGTTTCCAGGCATTGAAAAACAGCCGTATCTTGAAGATGACGAGAAAGCACCGATCAATGTATACGGAGAGACCAAGCTGAATGGTGAGTTAGCAATTCAGGCAGTCGGGATTCCACATTTAATCCTTCGCACATCATGGGTTTATGGTGTTCGCGGCAAGAACTTTTTATTAACCATGTTGCGTTTGATGAAGGAGCGCGATTCATTTGGTGTTGTTGATGATCAGGTTGGATCACCGACTCAAGCTCGTCAAATTGCTGAAGCGACAGCAATGATGATCGCTAAATCCACAGCAAATAACAGATTATCTCTTACCAATGCTGGAGGCACTTATCACTTGACAAACACAGGTGAGACATCATGGTATGGTTTTGCACAGAAGATACAAGAAATTGCATTACGCCGAGGTATTTTGTCTCTGGATTCGGCTAAAATACATCCGATTGATAGTGATGCATTTCGTACTGATGCAGCGCGTCCCCAATATTCAGTGCTGAATAATGACAAGTTAAAACAAGTTTATGACCTGCAGTTACCTGAGTGGAGTCAAAGTCTGGATCTTTGTTTGTACTCAATGGTGGTGACACATATATAAGGCAACTGGTAATCAATAACCCACTCACCTTAAGTCTTGTTGCTTCGGTTACATAGCCAACTATGCGCTCTACGCAACAACACTTAAGACAAACAAAATTCTGCGCAATATGGGTGGGTTATACATTGCCAGTTGCCTAACCCCTTATCATCGAAACGATGATCTACTTCTCAGCTTTGCCTCGCTACGGCTTTTATTCCCGGGGGGCAGCCTCTGCCCGCATTTCTCATCAGTCTGATGAGCCCTCGCTAGCTATGCGTCTGTTATAGTGCTTTGCTACCGCGCGAAGTATAGGTCAGCCTTTATTTGCTGAATCCTGTATTATGTAAATGCTTGTTGTTGGTTGACGTCAATTGCATAATACTGGACTTTCACTGTGTATTTACAACACTTCAATTTTTCATCTGAACCTTTTTCTATTGCGCCAGACCCGCGATTTTTGTTTCTTAGTGCACGTCATGAAGAAGCGCTGGCTCATCTGCTCTATGGTTTACGAGAGGGAGGAGGATTTGTTGCTTTAACGGGTGAGGTCGGTACAGGTAAAACCACATTATGTAATTGCTTGATGGAGCAATTACCTGATAGTGTTAATTTAGCATTGGTGCTGAATCCAAAACTCAGTTCGTTGGAATTGATTTCTACGCTGTGTGATGAGCTGGGTATTCAGTATCCGGAAAATAATACCAGTATCAAGATTGTCGTTGATGCGCTGAATCATTTTTTACTCGATGCGCACGCGCGTGGTAGACGTACAATCGTGTTGATTGATGAAGCTCAAAACCTTAATCTTGACGTGCTGGAACAGGTTCGGCTGCTCACCAACCTGGAAACCAAGCAAACAAAATTGTTGCAAATAATTTTAGTGGGCCAACCTGAATTAAACGATTTACTCAATGACAAGGAATTGCGTCAGCTTAGTCAGCGTATTACTGGGCGATATCATCTTATCGCCCTTAATTTTGATGAGACAAAGGGTTATGTTCGCCATCGAATAGCCAAGGTGGATGGCGATACTGATTTATTCAGCAAAGGAGCGCTGAGGATACTCTATAAACGCTCGCGAGGTATCCCACGTCTGGTCAATACGATTGCTGATCGGTCATTACTCGGCGCATATAGTAAAAATCAACATAAAGTTAGCGCCGGTCTGGTTAGTAATGCTGCAAATGAAATTCTTAATACAGGGCGTCAATCACCTTGGAGAGCAATGTTGATTGGTATTGTTCTCAGTCTTACCCTGATTGCGTTTGGATGGCTAGCTTGGCAGTATTTTCTTAATGATGAAATACGAACCCCTCAGGCAGCTAACAGTGTTGAACCACCAGCGACAAAACCAGTAGCTAAAACTGCTGGAGCAGTGATGATTGTGGATGCAGCACCAGTTGTTAAGACGCCTGTAGCGAATGCAATAACCAAGAATCCACAAGCACTCAACACTGTTCAATTAAACTCAAATCAACCGTCACAGTCACTGTTATTGAGTCATGTTATTGAGCAACAAGCGCTCACTCTGACGGAGGCTTTTTCAAAACTATTTTCTGTTTATAATCTTAGTTATCAGGGTGTTAACACTGCAAGTAGTTGTGATTTGGCAAAGCAAAAAGGGTATGTTTGCCTAATAGACAGTGCAAACTGGCGAACGCTTTTGCAATTTGATCGGCCGGCGATTGTGGAGTTAGAGAACGCCAAGGGGAAAAAATATCACGTTGTGCTGAAAAAGGTGATAGACAATCAGGTGCAGCTGGATCTCGGGAAATATAGTGACTTTACCACCGAATTGAACCAACTTGTGGCATTATGGAATGGCCATTATGTCTTGCTCTCGAAAATTCCAGTCAAAGGAAAGTATTTATTGCGTCAGGGAGATAACGGCAAAAACGTGGTCGGTTTGAGAGAATTACTCGCAAGTGTTGATGAGGATGTTATGGAAACGCCAACACCGTGGTTTTATGATGAAAAACTTGCCAGGCTCGTGGTTCAATTTCAGATTGATAATGGGTTGATTGCGGATGGTGTGGTAGGGCCGAAAACATGGGTTCTGCTACATAATAGGGCTAATACAACACAGCCTCGGTTGATATTAAAGGACAATTGAGTTATGTCATACATTCTGGATGCTTTGCGAAAAGTCGAGCGTGAACACAGACAACCACCACTACCTGGTATCAATCTAGATGGTCCAGTTCAACAACCTGTCAGTTATAAACGTGGTCGTATCATTGTCATTATCCTGGTATTACTTAATCTGGCCTGGCTGGTCTATAATGCACTGAGTCCACAAGCAGATAAAACAGTTGAATCCATCACCACCAGTACTGTCAATAAAACAAGTGTTGCTGATTTATCTAATGGATCCTCAGTGCAACCTGTCGACGCTAAAAAATCGGCGAACGCGCAAACAGCTGAGATATTAAAGATTCAAACTGAAGCATTAGACGCTCAAAAGATACAGGCTAAGCAACAACGAGCAAATAAATCTAAAGAGTCCTTAGCAGAACTGATGGCCAATGGTTCTAATAAGCCAGGACTAAACAAACCAGAACCAGGAAAGACGCTGGCACAAATCAAAGCACAACAAACTCAATCACGACAGCCAAAGCCAAAACCGGTAAAATCAATTTCAGAAACGAGGAAGGTAGAACAGGCCAAGCCAGTTCAAACGAAACCAGCACAGACTAAGCAAGCAACATCTGTTAATAAGAAGATTGCAGCTAAACCGACACTCAAAAAACCTAAGCCCCAAATCAAAAAGCCAAATCAAACTGCATTAAAAAACACGCAAAGTAAATCAGTAAAAAAACCACCTAAGCGAACGAAACAACCCACCAAAAAAATATCGACTGCTAAACGTCAGTTGGCAAACAATATTCCAATGTTACGACAAATGCCAACCGATTTTCGTAGTCAAATACCTCAACTTGATATCAATGTTTACGTTTATTCAGCGCAGGCTAACAGCTCTTTTGTGATTATTAATATGCGCAAATACCGTGTTGGCGATCAGGTTGGAGACAATCTTAAGTTGACTAATATTGGTAAAGATGGAATTACGCTGAGTAAAAACGGAAAAAAATTCATCATCGCTCGTCCTTGACAGTTTGATCGAAAATGCACTAATTATTTGCAGTGATGCTTTAGGAACGTGCATGGAATAACTTGAACAATTGACTTGTCTTTTTGCTCATCTTCGGTGTTGCGAAAACAGTTACATAGCTCACTATGCGCCTGTTTTCGCGCCTTGAATATGAACAGTAATTTGACAACAATGGCCTACGTCAATTGTTCAAGTTATTCCATG
>JAZGEP010000350.1:0-4344 GCA_036478815.1 Methylococcales bacterium | reverse complement strand
ACCTTAGGCAACTCGCAATAAATAACCCACCCATCTTGCTTGTCTTTTTGTCCGTCTTCTGCGTTGCAACTTCGGTTGCATAGCTTGCTATGCGCCCTACGTTGCGCCTTAAAGAAAAACAAAAATTCTGCGCAATATGGGTGGGTTATTTATTGCGAGTTGCCTTAAATCATCGCACTATAGGAATGAGGATTTCAGAACGTTCCAAAAGACCTGAGCCCACGGTCATGATCCCCAGACTCTTTCTTTAGAGAAGCATCAACCTTCATATTGCCTAGATCTCGATGCAACAAGACATCGTCGTGTAATACCAGTAAGTCCTTGTTGTCAGGAAACACCTTTAGTCCTTCATTAGCAAGCGCTAAAGCTTGATCAATGCTACCTTCGGATAGAGCAGCCCTGACTGATAGTTGATATTCTATTGTCAGTTTACTCAACCCTGTTTTTGCATCAACATTGACAGGAGAAATGTCCAGAACTCTGCGATACGATTCGAGGGCATTGTCGCCTGCTGGCTTCGAAAATCGCTGAGCTTTACGTTGCTTTTTTGCCAGACTTAACAAGTTATCCAAATGATTGTTGACAACCTGCTTCGTCTTGACTGCAGTGAAAATAGCTTGTTGATAAAAAGATTCGTCTACATGATCGCTTGGTACGGATAAAATCTGATTTGCGATCTCAAGTGCTGCTCTATAATCCTTTCTTTCAACCGTTTTCTGTATTTGTACTATTAACTGACTCTGAATTTTCTGTAATCCTTGTATTACCTGTGAATTGTTGTCATCGATGGCAGCAATCTTTTGAGAGGTTTGATAAGCATTATCATTGGGAGGCTGGATAAATTTTAATGCAACAATTTGTTGCTCAGCCTGTATGAGCAATGTGTTGATCTTGTTGTTTTGAGTTTCGAGTTTGAATTCTGCACTCAATTGTTGTTTCAGCAATGCTAGCTCTTGATGGTCTGGAAAAGCATTAAGACCTTGCGCAATCATCAGTTTGCTGCTATTCAAGTTTCCGTTGCTGTGTAGTTTTTTAGCCTGATCCAGATAATGGCTCGAAATCTTCTTCAACCCCTGAAGCGCGCGTTTCTCATTGGGAATAATCAAAAGCACAGATTTGTAGGTTGCATAGGCATTGTCATTTTCTGGAGAAACCAGCTTCGAATCTGCAAATTGCTGTTCAGCCAAGGCAAGCAAATTGTTTACTTTTTCGTCGACTGTTAAGACATTTGTTGGTTTTGCAGCAGGTTGGCTTTGAAGTATTTCTATCTGGACTGTTTTTTGTTGTTTGTGAAGCTTGTCTGCCTGAACCGATAGATTTTGAATAGTCTCTGACTCTGGAATAATGGCTGCTGCTTGCTCCAGATAGTGACTGGCTTTATCAATCGCACCCTGGCGTGATTCATCCTCAGCCAGTTCAATATATTGCTTCGCAATACGATTAATACCCTGAATCGCACTTACATTATCTGGATCTTTACTCAGTATGTTGCGATAAATATCCAGTGCACTCTGACCATCAGGAGTGGTTGGGTGCAACGCCTGTCTATGACGCTCTGAATCAGCGGACGCTGTTATCTTGTTTTCCTGGCTATTGTCAGATGAGCGTTTGTTTTGCAGTAAGGTCTCCGGATGATTTGTTTGTTGACTAATTTGCGCTGGAGCTTTTATTTGATTAACAAACTGGTGTTTAACTGAACTTAGTTCCCCGTCACGAGAGATCTCAATTTGTGAGCCGTTCAGAGCCGAAAAAAAACTACCCCACACAAAAACCAATGCCAAAACAACCCCGGATAACACTAATCCAGTGAGCAGCCGCGATATCGAAAATCTGCTGACAGGCTTATTATTTGGTTCCACTCGCAATCTCAGCTTGTATTGCATTACCTCCTGTTGAAGTGGGCGTTGATGGACTGCTGTATCAGCAGTTAGCTGGTTCAATGGTGTACTGACTTCATATGTGCGCTGAGCGCTGCTTCGTAAGACTAATTCATCACATATTGCATTAATTTTTTTGGGAATTCCTCCACTATGGTGATAGATCGCCAGTAAAACAGACTCATCACTTAATTTTTTGTCCACTACGCCTATCGGGCTGAGCCGATGATTGATATAACGTAGTGATTCTTCAGCTGTCAGGGCTTCAAGTTCAATCAACACTCTTGCATTTGTTGATAAACCATGCGATTCAACCACATTAAACAAATCATTTAACTCGGGTTGACCAACTAAAATCAATTGTAATAGCTGGCCGTCTGCATTTAATCCTAACAATAACTCAACACCTTTTAGCGCATCAAGATACATGAAGTTGGCATCGTCAATAACCAACAAGGATGGCCGACGATTTTGTTGTTCGAACTTGGCAATCAAAACATCCCGTAATTGCACCAACATTTCGCTAGTATCAAGATATTTGACTTCATGACCAAAGCTTGAAAGTGTCTGTCGCAATAACTCATGGGCAGTTTTAATTTGGCCATTGACCCGCCCTAAGCTAAAATTTTGCAGAACATGCTTGCATGCGTAGTCGATGAAAGTTGACTTACCCACACCCTTCACACCAAGTATCAAGGTTAAGGTTTCGCTATTATTGATACTATTGGCAAGATTAGCCAATGAGCTCTTGTGGTTTTGACTCAGAAAGATAAAATTTGGATTATCGTTGACTGTTGGAGAAAATGGCATGTCACGAAAACCATAAAGTTTTTTAGAGTTGACGATTGCTGAATTTTGCATGGTTCACCTAAACAACGAACATACCTCAATACACATATCATGCCATTATACATATTTAATGGTGATTTTTGTATGATAAAAATTGCAATTGTCCAGTGCATCCATTACATTGTAAATCTATTCATTTATAGACTTCATAAGCATAATAGGGTCGGGAGAAATGTGGGCTTTCAAACAATCAATCCAGTGATAGCAATGACGAACATGAATTTAATAACTTCTGGATGTTATTAAATTCATGTTCGTAAAGTAACCGATGATAAATAATCCTGAGCAAATAATGACCTTAAGACTATTCATGAGCTTTTTGCTAGACTACTCTGTATGTTTTATACAATAGGGGCACAGAGCGCTTGCTCACTCCTAAACATCTTAAGTTAGACTTTTGTCTTCTGAGGAATGATCAGTTCTGGTGTATGAAAAAAATACTGCGCTATCTATGTTGATTATTGATCGTTAGCATCAGACATTGCGGCCCGAACAGCAGAATCTTAGGAGCGTTCACAGTGAGAGAAATTACAATGTTAAAAAACACCTGGGGGGTTATTTTGACCACAGTTGCTTTACTCGAACCAGCGAGTGCTTTGGATTTTAGTTTACAACCAAGATTTAAATCAGGTATCCACTATTACGAATACCAGGCAAAGTCTTTCCAGTCCCCTGCACTGGATGCTCAAGGCCAATTTCCAGACATACGAGGCTCAGTCAAAGTGAACGATTGGTTGCCGTTTGTGAGTGGTGGCGCTACTGTCTTCATCGATCGTTTTTTCGTAGATTTCGATGCGCAATATTCATTCGATGGAAAAGATGATGCCAGTTTTCAAAACCAGATTTTTTTAGCTGGTAGCGAGCAGTTTCCAACCGATGTTGTCTCACGCACCGATAATACAATGAATGCAGATTTTGAACGCTTCGAATGGGCAATCTCAGTTGGCTTCGAGGTGTATGACAATCTATTGTTGTTCGCAGGCTATAAACAATCTAATACTGATTTCAAGACCAGTATACATGGTAACATCAGTGGTTTTCAGGCTGAAAATATGGCAGCCATTCCGCTTTTAACAGGGACGTACAGTGGCCAATTAAATATAGATCTGGAATATGACGGTCCTTTTGTTGGTACAAGTTATAACTGGAGAATTCAACAAGGCTTATTGAACGGCGCATTAACTTTCAATTTTGCTGCTGCATTTCTGGATGGTAACGTCGATTTAAACTTCGACAATATCATCGCGAATACTGCTCCAGGAGCAGAAGCATTTGATTCCCAGGCCTTTAGCGAGGAGCAGGGGGGTGACATTAAAGGTGACAGTATTGGCCTTTCATTTGGAGTCGCTTGGCGAGGCTTAACCCCAGTCTCAGGTCTAACGTATTCAATAGGCGCCACAGGCTATCGCTATAAATTTGATAGTAGCAATACACCTGATTTTAACGAAACTCAGGTACGTATGGATTTTGGCCTCGCTTATGCCTTTGATATTTGAACTGTCAGTGATATCTCACTGCTTAACGTGCATGGAATAACTTGAACAATGATAGTGTAGGGTTTTTGTTTCTGACGAAACCATCTCAAGAGGCGCATCGTTGTTCTACGCAACGATTGAGA
>JAZGEP010000349.1:0-6024 GCA_036478815.1 Methylococcales bacterium | reverse complement strand
TTGCATGATATGCAGAAAGCAATTGAGTTGAATGATAACCGGGCCGTGTTTCGATCCAGTTTATTACTGGATGAGGATTTAGCTGCAAGAAGTTCCAGTTTGGGACGGATTTATAATGATTTAGGATTTCAACAACGTGGTCTACTGGAAGGTTGGAAATCTGTTAATAACGATCCAGGCAACTATTCTGCCCATCGATTATTGGCAGATAATTATCGTGCGTTGCCTGGACATGAAATTGCCCGGGTCAGTGAATTATTGCAATCCCAATTACTACAGCCGATTAATATTACTCCGGTTCAACCGCAACTCGCTGAAAGTAATTTGCTTATTCTGGATGGATTAGGTTCCTCGAGTGCTTCATTTAACGAATTCAATCCCTTGTTTGCCCGTAACCGTTCAAATATACAAGCATCAGGCGTTTATGGTAATAACAATACCTGGGGCAATGAAATCACTCATGCCGGTCTTTGGAATAAGTTTTCATACAGTCTGGGGCAGTTTCATTATGAGACAGATGGATTCAGAGAAAATAATGATCTGAAACAGAATATCTTCAATGCGTTTGGTCAATATGCTTTCTCCAATAACTTGAACATACAGATGGAATACCGCTATAAAGAAGTGGTGAGTGGTGATAGACGATCAAAATTTAACCTGAATGATTTTTCGAATCAATCGAGAGAAAGTTTTAGGCGTAATTCAGGAAGAATTGGGATAAATTACAAACCAGATAACACATCGAATATTTTGTTGTCAGCTATCTATAATGATGATGAGTTAGATTTTGATAATAATGATGATTTTGCAACAGTCAATGATACCATCCAAAGCAAATCTTTCAGTGGAGAACTGCAATATATTAAAAACTTCGATTGGGCAAAATTTATTTTAGGAGGAGGGTATGCCGAACAAGATTATTCCAACGAAATCAGATTATCTATTTCAGAACTTGGAATTGAAGCTTCATTATTTCTTTTAGATCCGCATGCTAGCCATACAAAAAGTTATTTTTATTCCTATTGGTCACTAAATCAATTTGAAGCTATTCTGGGAATCAGTTACGACAATTTACAAACTCATGACAAAACTGATCGCAACAGAATAAACCCAAAAGTTGGATTTCTTTGGGAAATTTCAGATTCAACAACATTACGTTTAGCTTATATCGAGTCAGTGAGTCGTCTTTCTTTTACTAGCCAAACGATTGAACCCACTCAGGTTGCTGGATTCAATCAATTCTTTGATGAGAAAGAGGGAACAATTTCTAGGCGATTCGGAATTGGTATTGATGAAAAATTTAATATGTCACTGTACGGAGGACTTGAAGTATCGCATCGCACACTTCATGTGCCTCGCTCTTTTATTGATAATAGTGATGAACAACAGAAAGAAACACTTGTACGTAGTTATTTATATTGGACACCAATTTCAAATGTTACACTGAGTGCTGAATATTTTCTTGCGATACGAGACAGGGATTTGGATGAGCCATTCTCTGATTTTTTCCCGAGTGATATGACAACTCATCAGGTTCCATTGACGATTAGCTATTTTTCACCCACAGGTTTTTATGCCAAAGCAAGGGCCATATTTGTTAATCAAAATGTTAAGTTTGTTTCTTCTGATTCTGATACTTTAGCAAATAATATTAATACGCAAATTCAGGGTAGCGAAAATTTTGTGACGTTTAATACGATTTTAGGCTACAGACTTCCAAAACGTTCTGGAGTTTTCGAGTTTGGTATTAGAAACATTCTTGATGAACGTTATCAATTTGCAGATATTAATTTAGGATTTCCTGAGCGTGATCTGGTCAATTCCCGAACTTCATCATCCAGATTTGCACCTGAACGCACAATATTTGGACGATTCATTTTAAATCTGGATTTTTGAGTTTGGTCGAAAAAGCCAATCAAAATTAGTAATGGTTCTGATTATTTTGTCAAATATACACTAGCACGGTAGCTTGGGTTGAGGCAGAAAAGGGTTCTGAACGAATAAAAAATTGATACATAAAATGTTCCCGTGTTATTCCTTGCAGGTGGGTAGAAAAAAACAACATTGAATTTACAGAATCACTTATGTGAGCATGAAAATGCGTATTAATGCGATAATTGCAAATTATGAAAGCGAGTAATTGCAAACAGGAGCTTAAATATGAATGATCATGTGTATAAACATATTGAATTAACTGGCAGCTCAACTGTTGGAAGTGATCAGGCGATTCAAAATGCTATTAGTAAAGCGGCCAAGTCGATTAAAAACATGCATTGGTTTCAGGTGGTAGAAACGCGAGGTGATATTGATGACGGTGCGATTCAACATTGGCAAGTGACTATTAAAGTTGGATTTCGAATCGAAGATTAGCTGTCGAAATTAAATCACTTGTAGAGAAGAATTTAGAACCTGCTGAAAATATTGAGCAGGTTTTACCGTTATTGTTGCAGTTTAAGCCATAAAAACAGACGCATATTAAACAACGAGCTGTCTTGTCACGCTTGGTTCTACTTTGTCAGATTATTAATGTAGGGTGCGTTGTACGCACCATTGCGATAGCAAACGGGCAAATCAACACCGACTGGTGCGTAAAACGCACTCTACAGAAATAATTTGTGTAATCCCCCGTTTTGATGTGACAAAGTAGAATTAGAGTTTATTGGCTATCAACCCACTCGTAAATTTCGATATCCTGAGGTGCACACTTGTTGCAGCCGCCTCCACACGGTGTTCCTGCATCAAGTATGCGTAATCGACCTTTGTCGATCCAGCGCTGCAACATACCACGTAGCGCATCTGGCTCAACATCAAAGCGATAGCTTAAATCCTTCAGGGGTACTCGGTGGTTGCTTTGTATGTATTGCTTTAGTTCTGACAAGATCATTATTTTCTCCACCAACGAGTCTGTTTCATGTGACCAACAATTTTTGGTTATATCGACTGTGATAGCGACCCAGTAACCAAAGAATTGCGATAACACTCAGTAGTGCTAACGTTAATACGATTAACCAGTTCAGTGATTGTTGTGGATGCCGCGCCCAGGTGGCTGCCTGATAAAAACCAGTTGCTGCAAGATAAGCCAGACCGGTTGTCCAAAATCCAACAAACATTGCCCATCCACGCCCTGCTTCACGGTGCACAGCAGCAATCGCAGCGACACATGGCATATACAGTAAAATAAACAATAAATAAGCAAACGCGCCAATTTTTCCATCAAAACGGCTGTGCATTGCGGCATAAGTTCCGATCTCCACGCCTTGTTGCTCGGCGGTTATGGATAAATCACTCACTTCGTCTATCTGGATGCCGAGTGGATCAAGTAGTGCATCTGTTAATTCACTCAAGTTTTCTGGAATGGTCGCGAATGCGGCTGCAATTCCTTGTAATACATCGGGTTTTTCAATGGTTTTGGTTGGGTTCAGATGTTGCTGGTTGCTGTCAATTTGGCTATATAGCGTATCCAAAGTGCCAACCACAACTTCTTTGGCCAAAATGCCGGTAAAGATACCAACAGCCGCTGGCCAGTTGTTTTCAGAAACGCCCATTGGCTGAAATACAGGAATCAGTCTTTTGCCGATATTGGCTAATACAGACTCGCCATCACTCTGGTGTCCCAGACTGCCATCCGGCGCGAATGTATTTAACACATTTAAAATCAGTACAACCGGAATAATGATTTTTCCAGCGCGCAATACAAAGCTTTTTAACCTGTCCCAGGTGCGTAGCAGAATACCGTGCAAAGTTGGTAAGCGATAGGGTGGCAGCTCCATAAGGAAGGGCGATGATTCACCTTTGAACAGGGTGTTCTTCATGACTAATCCTGTCATTACCGCAATTGCAATGCCGATCAAATACAATGCAAACACAATGTTTTGTCCGCCGACCGGAAAAAATACCGCTGCAAACAAGGCATACACAGGTAATCGCGCACCACAAGACATAAACGGATTCATCACAATGGTCAGCACCCGGTCACGCTGGTTTTCCATGGTGCGTGTCGACATAATGGCGGGCACATTACAGCCAAAACCGACCAGTAAAGGCACAAACGCTTTGCCTGGCAAGCCGATAACACGCATAAAACGATCCATAATGAATGCTGCGCGTGCCATATAACCTGAATCTTCCAGATACGACAGGAACAGGTATAAACAGCCGATGATTGGAATAAATGTCGCGACGACTTGCACGCCAGCGCCCAGACCATCAGCAATGAGTAGATTTAACCAGTCGGGAATACCTGCTTGCTGCATCCAGTAGCGTGGGGTATCAACCAGCAATACGCCAATAAAATCATTAAAGAAATCAATGAAGGCGCTGCCGACATTAATGGTAAACAGGAAAAGCAGGTACATCACAAACAGAAAAATCGGAATACCTAGCACGCGGTTTAATACCACTTGGTCAATTTTTTTGGTGAGTGATTGCTTGAGCTGTCCTTGTTTATACATGACTTGATCAACAATAGAACGCGCAAAACTGTAACGTCCATCTGCAACCAGAATGTCAATATCTTCGTCTGCTTGTTGTTCGATTGTTTGGGTTAATGTTCTGGCTTGCGTGTTGATCTCTTCGGAGACTACACTGCCAGCCCAGCTGTCATTTTCGAGAAGTCGTAACGCCAGCCAGCGCTGATTCCAGTTGTTTTGTTGTGTCAGTGGCTTGATTGAAGCAGATAGAGTCTGCAATGCATCCTCAATGGCTTGATGATAGCGAATTGTTGGCGGAACGCTGTTAAGCTGATTGTGTGCTTCAAAATTTGCAAGTGCAGACTTTAAGGCATCAATCCCTTTGCTGCGTGATGCAATCACAGGGATAACCGGACAACCAAGCGCTTGCTGTAATTGTTGAATATCAATTCGCAAGCCTTTTTCTTTGGCTGCATCCATCATATTCAATACCACCAACATGGGAATGTCGGCTTCAATCAGTTGAGTGGTTAAATAAAGATTGCGTTCCAGATTGGAAGCATCAATGATATTGATCATCACGTCAGCAGCACCCGAAGCAATATAATCCCGGGCAATACGTTCATCGACTGATACACTGTCTGCCAAAGCATCCAATGAATAAATACCGGGTAAATCGACTAGATCAATGGATTGTTTCTGACCTGCAGGATGATCGATCTGCAGTTTTCCAGTTTTACGTTCCACAGTGACGCCCGGCCAGTTTCCCACATACTGATGAGAACCAGTCAATGCGTTAAAAAGGGTGGTTTTCCCACAATTCGGGTTACCAACCAGGCCGATCGTTAATGTCATTGTTTCTCCAAATTAAATCCGATGTAATGCTTTAAGAATCTGTTCAAGATCTTGCTGAAGGGCGAATCGCGGCGTTAAAAGTGATCTCAAATGCTCAACACCACTACGCAACTGTTTGTGCAACGCAGCTATCGGTAAAAAACTGCTCTTGGAAATTCTAAAGCCTTTCTATCATTAATGAGTCTGCTTCTGCTTTTCGCAAACTCAACGAATAATCACGAATTTCGATTTGGACCGGATCGCCCAGCGGAGCACAGCGTATGACAGTAAATTCGACTCCTGGGGTTAATCCCATTGCCAATAAGCGTTTACGATAAGCTTTATCTCCAGGATTAAATCCAGCAACGCGTCCCTTTTGTCCAATCACGATATCTTTAAGTCGATATAACATCAAATGCTATCCTTTCACAAAGCAAGCACTAATTAATAGTTGGTGCTTGCAAACTATTTGTAAGTATTATAGCAAATCTTAATGCGAATCGTTATCATTTTTTAAAATATTTACATGTTATCCTTAAATCCAACGTTTCAACGTGGGATAATTAAATTTACCAAGAAGCGTGTCAACACTACTCTAGGAGGCTGTCCGAGAATAGAAACCTACTACGGAAAAGCGGATTTTGGCCCATTTTTCCGATTAAATTCGTTAAATACAGCAAGTATTCGCCTCATTTAATCGAAACAATGGACTCAAAACCGTTTTCCCTCGCTACGGCTTCTATTCTCGGGCAGCCTCCTAGACCGCATTTCTCACCAGCGT